>JACNLP010000021.1 GCA_014381465.1 Flavobacteriales bacterium
TTCCTGTTCCAAATGCGTTTGCCGTACCATTATTGTCATAGTAATCTGAATCAAAGATGATAAAACCACTTGTTACAGTAGGAGAATTAATAGTACCACTATTTGTACCATAAGCTCCTTGACTCCCAACTGTTACTCCAGGTGTAGTTGCTGGCCCTCTATATACCCAAGGGGCAGTAGAGTTTGTCCAACTAGCAGGTATGCCAGTTGTGAAATCTTCTGTCCAGAAAGGAACTGCCATAGCTGCTGATGGTGTAGTTGTAGGAACTTGTCCGATAGCTTTTTTGGCTTTTAAATTTTGTTTCTGCAAATCAACATGATGCTGTTCAGGAGAAACTAATTGACTAAATGAAAGCAGAGTGGCTAACATTAGGGTTGAGATACTTAATACTTTTTTCATTGTTTGTTGTTTTATGTTATTAAAAAGATTTGTTATTCAATCACAATTCGCTCTGTAACAGAGGAATTAGAATTGTTAATGTTAAGAAGATATACCCCTTTTGAAAGAGAAGATAAATCAATATCTTTTTGGAAATTACCATTTACAAATGCTTGATAAGAATACACTTCTTCTCCTAAGATATTACTAATTGTAAATAAATAATTATCTGAAATTGTATTATTTAAATCAATAGTAAAAATCCCATTTGTAGGGTTAGGATAAATGCTTAAGTTTCCCTTAAAGCTAGCCTCTTCAATACTAGTTGGAATACTTATTGTTCCAAAGTTCATTCTTATCATAGGTACATCAGCTATTGTGTACCAATCTCCGAAACCACCAGAACCCAAACTACACCCATTATCTTGTATAGTACAACCTGCTTGCGATTCGCCAGAAACAGAGATTGAAAAAGTATCATTAGGATGAGCGTAACCGCCAATTGCAATCATATAAGTAGTTCCAGAGAAAAGACTTTGTTGTCCATTAAAAGAAATTGTTACCCAATTTCCAAGATCAGTTTGTTGAATAGTATAATCATCTGTTTGAGCAAGCCAAATTGGAGAGCCTTGAGGGTCTGCTTCATAAAGTGCCCCAAACATAATTGCACCAGGAACTGAAATGTCAGTAACATAAGCTGAAACAGAAGTCAAATCATCTGTAATATAAACATCAAACTCAACTCCAAGAACCATACCTCCGCATGGTCTTCCAACTCTCCAAGCCCCTTCTTCTACTCCCATATCTCTTGCGTAAACCGTATCAGTTACAACTGTTGTTTTTACAGTAGTATTGGTATTAGCCGAATCGCCAACACCCCACATTTCAATAGTATACGCTCCAATATTAATTGGAGAAAAAGTAGTTGTAGTAACAAATGTATCTCTTTCTGCTATCGCTAAAGTAATGGCATTTGAACTTCCTGAATATGCAGAATTTTGGGTTGCATCTTCAGTAACTTCAACATTCATAATTACATTTTGAGTAGCAAGTCCTTCATTAGCAATTACGGACTCAAAAGCATAAGGATTTGCAGTAGCTTGATTCATTGGATAAAGAGAATAATCAAAACCAATTCCACCAGCTGTTTGGTAACCAACCCACCATCCTCCAAATACTTCTTCTTGAATTGTAATTAAATTATCTGGAGTTTCTGATAAAGAGACATCATCAACAAACCATGCATATCCCCAAGTTCCTGTCCAATGAAAACGAATATATATATCAGCTAGTTCTGTTGGAGTTAAACCAACTAAAGCAGAACCAATATTAAGTTTAACTATTTGAGGATTAGTTGTAGCGTCACCACTAGAAAAACCTTGAAAAAGAGCAAATACGTTAGTCATAGTAGAGATGTCAGTTGTTGGAGTTAAATCTGGCCATGTTACATTTCCTGAACCATCACCAATTCCAACAACAATGTAACACTGTTCACTATTATATGATCTATATTGTGTTTCAAATTCTAAAGTTACATATGGATAACCGTTTAGATCAACAGGATTTGCCATTGTTAGCCAACAGTCTTCAACTTCAGTACCACCAGTAACACCACCATATGAATCAGAATCTATCATTGCCCATCCATTAGCAGCTGAAGTTGATACAATATCATTTATTGGATAAGAACCCGTACATGAGTTTGACCCAATTTGCCAATCTAAAGCACAAGCAGTTGGATCATGATCTATAACCCAATTTGCTGCATTAGAGAAATCATCTGTCCAAAAAGGAGCTGGAGCCGTACTCAATACTGAAGGAGTAATTGTTGGAACAACATTTGCTACATAATTTGTAGCATCTTTTTTTAGCATTTCTGCCATTCTTGATTGTGCAAAAACACTAGTGGTTAGCATTACAACACAAATACTTAAGTAAATTTTTTTCATTTTTCTATTATTTTTAGGGTTTATAAAATTTAGGATGCAAATATAATATTATATATCGGTATTTCTTAATGCCTATAAAAAAATCTTATGTATTCAAAAGTAAAAGCAAAACCACTAATCAAATTGATTGATAATTTCTTTCTTGGACAACAGCCCTGTATGTCGCCATACTTCTTTTGTATTCTTAAATAAAATCAAAGTAGGAACTCCTTTAGCATTATACTTTTTTGTAAGATGCTTATTTACATCAGCATCAATTTTTATTACAAACAATTTTTCTTTATTTTCAATTGCTATTTCATCAATAATTGGAGCTAACTTTTTGCACGGCACACACCATTTTGTATGAAAATCAACCAATACAATATTATTATTGCTGAGTATTGCTTGAAAATCTTTTTCAGAAATAACTTCTGCTTTCTCTACTTTAATAGATGATGTTTTTACAAGTGGATAGGCAGCATTATTCCAAGCGCCAATCCCTCCTTTGAGATTATAAATTTTTTTAAACCCCATTTTTTGCATCTTTTTAGCAGCAGAAGAGCTTCTCCCCCCACTTCTGCAATAAATAAAAATAGGTACATCTTTTCGCACCATGGCAATTTTCTCCAAAAAATCATCTCCATAATAATCAATTAATGTTGCATCTTGCAAATGTCCACTTGCTGTTTCCTGAAGTGTTCGTACATCAATTAGAATTTCATTTTGCTCTTGTTCCATTAAGTTCTTGAAATTCTCCACAGAAATATTTTCTATAACTTGTGCATTGCTTATGCTATTTTCGGTGCACGAAATCAGCAAAACACAACTAATTAATACTACTAATTTTTTAATTTTCATTTTATATAATCTTTTAAAATATCGGCTAATAACCCTCCTATTATCATGCCGTACAGAGTAGCTCTGTACCAAATAGAAGTTATTGCACAAGTGCCAGAAGCACAACCAACAAATTTCCAGTAAAGGAACCCGGCTACACCTCCTATTATTACGCCAATTATTATTATCATTAATCTTTTTTTCAATATAAATTCAATTTATCTTTCTGTTTAACCCTCTCCAGCCACCGCCATTATACGCCTGGATTCCATTTGCTTTTGCTATTCTACATGCCTTAGCACTTCTAACTCCTGATGCACAGCAAAAAATAATAACTTGATTTTGCTTCTTCAATTTTTTAATCTTTGAAGATATGCTATCTAAAGGAATATTTTTAGAATTTTTAATTTTACCATCTTTACATTCCATAAGTGTTCGCACATCAATTATTATTGCTCCATCAATTAACAACCTCCTAAAATCAGTTTGCTTTATGCCGAATATTTTTGCTAAAAATCCCATTTATACTACTTTAAATCTGTTATAATTCACTCCTTTAACTTTTTAATTTTAATATCTAAATATCCAAATAGAATGGTCATAAGTGGCGAGATAATATTAAAAAAACAATATGGCAAATAAGCAAAAGTCGCCACTCCTAATACTGCTGATTGAGTTGCTCCACAAGTATTCCAAGGCACTAAAACGGAAGTAACCGTTCCGCTATCTTCTAAAGATCTGCTCAGATTTTCTGGAGCTAAACCTTTTTCTTTATAAGTGTCCGAAAACATTCTCCCAGGAACCACAATTGCAAGATACTGATCGGATGCTGTAATATTGAAAAACATGCAAGTTCCTGCAGTAGTTGCAATTAAACTACCTGTACTTTCAGCATATTTAATGATTGGTTCAGCTACTCTTTTTAAGAGTCCTGTAGCTTCCATTGCACCTCCAAAAATCATAGCACATATAATCAGCCAAATAGTATTTAGCATCCCAGCCATTCCACTGGTTGATAAAAGATTATTTATTGTTTCGTTTTCAGTAGTAATAGAAATTTCTCCACCCATTGCATTAATTATACCCATGTAAGCGGAGTTAAAATTAAGCTTCTCAGCATTTGTAATCGACATAAGAATTTCTGGCTGAAAAATAATTGCAAATATTCCTCCCAATAAAGTGCCCACTAAAAGTGCAGGAATTGCAGGTGTTTTTTTAACAATAAGTGTAATTACAATTACAGGGACTAAAAAGAGCCATCCGCTTACATTAAAGGAATTTTTTATGGCTGATAACAGTCCGTTTATATCTTGCCCGCCTGAAGTTTCAAAAGTAAATCCAATCACTAAAAAAATAATAAGTGTAATTACAAATGATGGGATTGTGGTGTACATCATATATCTGATGTGAGTGAATAAATCCGTTCCTGCCATTGCTGGTGCTAGGTTTGTTGTATCGGAAAGAGGTGACATTTTATCTCCAAAATAAGCTCCTGAAATAATTGCACCACCAATCAGTCCTGTCGGTAAACCCAGAGCTTGCCCAATCCCTAATAGTGCAATTCCAATTGTTGCAATAGTACTCCATGAACTTCCTGTTGCTAGTGATACAATTGCTGTAATTATTGCTGTTGCCAAAAGGAATATTTCAGGACTTAGAATTTGTAAGCCATAATAAATCATTGCGGGTACAATTCCACTAAGTAACCAAGTTCCTGCTAACGCTCCAATCAATAATAATATGATAAGTGCTGGAGTGGTGCTTGATATACTTTTACTAATTCCATCTAAAATCGTTTGCCATTTTTTACCAAATTTAACGCCTACTATTGCGGCTGTTGCAGCTGCAAAAAGTAATGCTAATTGGTTAGCTCCTCCTAATGAATTATCACCATACAAAAATACATTATAAGCCAGTAAACTTATTAAGACTAAAATTGGAAGTAAGGCGAAAAAGTAAGGTGTTTTTTTATCTCCCATCTTGTAAAATTAAAACAGCAAATATAGAAAGATTAATGTAACATTTGTTAATTTGAGAGTGTACTGATTATAAAATTAATTTGGATTGCAAGAAAGAAGTGTGATAATTAAAAAATCTCTATTATAACATCTCATTATAGATAAATAAGATACTACGCAAATTTTGAGAATTAATATTTTCTCTTAAAACATAACATAAGCCAGCAGAAAATGTGCTAAATTTATTTAGCTAGGAATTTGATTGCTCTCTAATTTACCTTCTTTTGCCCATACAAAAATCATATAAGGGATAACGCCTGCTAGAAATACTACAGTCCAAAAAGCCATTAAAAAAACAAAAACAAATATTAAAAATCCTATAAATTTCATAATTATTAACTTTGCCGCAAAGAAACAACAACAAATAAAACTATCAAAACAATTTTGCTATGAATTATAGAATAGAAAAAGATACAATGGGAGAGGTAAAAGTTCCTGCAGATAAATACTGGGGAGCGCAAACCCAGAGGAGTATAAATAATTTCAAAATCGGAAGTGCTGCATCTATGCCACTGGAAATTATTTACGGATTTGCATTTCTTAAAAAAGCTGCTGCTCACACCAATTGCGAGCTTGGAGTTCTCTCTACTGAAAAAAGAGATTTGATTTCAAAAGTGTGTGATGA
>JACNLP010000075.1 GCA_014381465.1 Flavobacteriales bacterium
AACTAACTAACTAACTAACTAACTAACTAACTAACTAACTAACTAACTAACTAACTAACTAACAGTAAGTTATAATATAAGTTATTTAGAATAGTTATAAATTAGGGGTATGATAAATGTCATGTTTTTTTTATTTATTGTTTTAAGTTCAGGATGTAAAAAAGAGCAATAATCACTTTTCTAAATTAGTAAAATTTTTCGATTGTTTTAAATGTTCCGCTATTAAAAAATGTAGATTTGTAGAATGAAATTTTATCTGATTTCCCTTTCAGTATTGTTGTTTATAAGTTGCGAACACGAGCCAATAATGCCAATTGTTTCTGAGCAGGAAGCATGCGATTTGAGTTATGTAGATTTTACTAATTCGATACTTCCATTGCTAAGAAATTCATGTGCTACAACTAATTGTCATGATGAAATTACACATGAGGAGGGTCTTAGATTAACATCTTATAATGGAATAATGGATGATGATGAATTTGTAGTTGCTGGAAGTTATAAAAAAAGTGAGCTTTATGAATCAATTACTGAAGATCCTAATGATGATGATTTTATGCCTCCTGTAAATTCTGGAATAGCTCCTTTAACTTCTGCTCAAATTCAGATGATAAAGGATTGGATAATGCAAGGTGCATTGGAAACTG
Source organism: Flavobacteriales bacterium (assembly GCA_014381465.1). Lineage (GTDB taxonomy): Bacteria > Bacteroidota > Bacteroidia > Flavobacteriales > BACL11 > DUAL01. Next base: position 645 of record JACNLP010000075.1, read on the forward strand.
ATTGTGGTTGCGATACAACTTCTTATACTTTTTCTTCTGATGTTTTTCCAATCTTTGAAAATAATTGTATTGCTTGTCATTCAGGAAATAATCCGAATACAAATTTATTACTAAGCAATTATTCGGAGATTTATCAATCGGTAATTAATGGAAATACCATAAGTAGAATAAAATCAAATTTGACAGATAGTGTAATGCCTCAAAGTGGAAAAATGGATGATTGCAAAATAAAAATAATTGAAAAATGGGTAGAAAATGGAGCTCAAGATGACTAAGTATTTTTCAATATTTTTACTTCTTTTCTCATCTTGTTATTACGATAATCAAGAAGAGCTGTATCAATACCTTGTGGATAATTGTGATACTACTTCTATTACTTTCTCTAATTCTATAATGCCTATTATTATTGATGAGTGTTCATCTTGTCATTTAAGTGGAAATACTTTAGGGGAGGTAAGTTTAAATAGTTACTCAGAAGTGATGATTTATGTTGATAATGGGGAGTTAGAATCTGATATTAATGGAACAGCAAATATAATGCCAAAAGCAGGAATGATGAATAATTGCAACATAATGATAATTGAAAAATGGATAAATGATGGTGCAAAGAATAATTAGCTTTTTATTTTTATTGTTTTGCATTAATGTAAATGCTCAGCAGTATTTAGCAAAAAATGGAGTGATTACTTTTTTCTCTGATGCACCAATGGAAGATATTGCTGCTGAAAATAAAAAGGTAAGTGCAGTTTATGATGCTTCTACTAATGAGTTAGTTTTTCAATTAAATATTACAGATTTCATTTTTAATGATCCTTTGATGCAAGAGCATTTTAATGAAAATTATTTAGAATCTGATGTTTATCCCAAATCAACTTTTGTTGGAAAGGTTGTTACAATTGAAGATGGGAAAGCTACTGTGGAAGGTAGTTTAGCTATGCACGGTAAAACCAATAAAATTAAGGTTAATGGGAGTTTGCTTTACAATAAAAAATCAGTTGTTATTTCAGCAGAGTTTACAGTAAAATTAGAAGATTATAATATTGATATTCCTAAAATTGTAATGTATAAAATTGCAGAAGAAATAGAAATAAAAGTAAATATTAAATTAAATAAAATTTAATGAAAAGAATAATTATTTTTACTTTTTTAGTGTCCTCTTTTCTTGCAAATGCACAAGATAATTTGTTGAATTTACTAGGAGGTGATGATGAGCCAATGTATATTTCCTATCATTTTAAAGGAACAAAAGTAGTAAACGGACAATCAGTAGAGCTTCCGGCAAATGGAGTTTTACAATTTACTATTCAGCATAGGTTTGGAACACTTAATTCTGGTTTTTATAATTTATATGGATTGGATAATTCGCAAGTTCGTTTGGGTTTTGATTATGGAATAAAAGATTTTGTTTCTTTAGGATTTGGCAGAAGTTCAACTACAAAAACAATTGATGCAAATGCAAAAATTAGAATAAAAAGACAATGTAAAGGAAGTGTTGAGTTTCCTTATGGGATTGTGGTAAATTCAGCTGTATTTGTAAAACAATGGAAATATGCGGCTGCACAGGAAGATAATTTCTTATTTTCTAATCAATTAAGCTTTGCTAATCAGTTGCTTATTGCTCGTAAAATAAATAGAGACTTAACGCTACAGATTACTCCAACAATGGTGCATTATAATTTAGTGGATACTAAAGATCAAGCAAATGATAAGTATTCTTTAGGGTTTGGTGGGAGGAAGAAATTAACAAAAAGAGTAACCATCAATATTGAGTATTTTTATCAACTTACTGAAAAGACAAATAATAATGTTCTCTCATTAGGTTTTGATATTGAAACTGGGGGGCATGTATTTCAATTACATTTAAGTAATTCTTCTGCAATGACAGCCCCTGCTTTTATTACTAAAACAACTGGCGATTGGCTAAATGGTGATATTTATTTTGGATTTAATATCTCGAGAGTTTTTACGATTAAGAATTAGACATTGTTTATTTTTGCTGGGTGCAAAACAAAGAATTTGATATAGCGATAGTAGGCGGTGGTATAGTAGGATTAGCCACCGCTTTTTCTTTGCAAAAGAAATTTTCTCAACTAAAATTGGTGGTATTTGAGAAGGAAAAGGAATTAGCTTTTCATCAAACCGGAAGAAATTCGGGTGTTATTCATTCAGGGTTGTATTATAAGCCAGGAAGTTTTAAAGCAAAAAATTGTGTAGAAGGGAGAAAACAATTAATTGAATTTGCTAAAGGAAATAATGTTGATTATGATGTTTGCGGAAAAATTGTAGTAGCAATAAATGAGGAAGAATCAAGAAGGTTAGCTCAACTAAAAATTAATGGTGAGAAAAATGGATTAGTTGGTTTGAATCTTTTATCTCCTGATGAATTTAAAAAAATAGAGCCAAATGTTGAAGGAGTAAAAGCGCTTTGGGTTCCAGAGGCTGGAATTATTGATTACAAAGGTGTGACAAATAAATTTTCAGAAAAAATCCAATCTATTAATGCTAAAAGCAGGGTGATTACACATTGTGAGGTGTTGGATTATAATAAATCAGAGATTAAAACCTCTAAAGGAATTTTTAACGCAAAGCACATTATTTTTTGTGGTGGATTGTTTGCAGATAGATTGGCTACAAAAGATAAAGTTAAGTTAGATATGCAAATTGTTGGTTTTAGAGGGGACTATTATGAGCTTTCAGATAGTGCAAAAAGCAAAGTAAATAATTTGATTTATCCTGTTCCAAATCCTGAGTTTCCATTCTTAGGAGTTCATTTTACTCGTATGACAAATGGTGATATTGAATGCGGGCCAAATGCAGTTTTTACTTTTAAAAGAGAGGGGTATAGTAAAACAGCTTTTAATCTTAAAGACACTCTTCAAGCTCTTTCGTTTTCAGGTACAAGAAAATTGTTCATAAATCATTGGAAATTTGGACTCAATGAATATAAAAGAGCGTTCTCAAAATCCTTATTTTTGAAAGAATTACAAAAGATGATTCCATCACTGAAAATGAGTGATATTATTGAGGGAAGAAGTGGGGTAAGAGCTATGGCCTTAGGAAGTGATGGAGGGGTAATAGATGATTTTAAAATTGTGAAAAACGAAAAAAATATACATGTGTTAAATGCGCCTTCCCCTGCTGCAACTGCTTGTTTAGCAATTGGCGAGCAAATTTCAGAGGAAGCTAAAACACATTTTAAGTTAAACTAAAAAAGATGTTAAAGTTTTTTGGAATTTCAAAAAAGAAAAAAATATCACAAGATAAAATAACTTCATTATTTGTATCGGTACTTGATGAAGTGATTTTAAATGGTTTTGTGGAAATTAAGGATTTTATTAACAATAATAACAATTTGGAAAGTAGTCCTGGCTTAACTGATAATGATATTAAATGGTTTCGCCTTATTGTATTTTCTGGAAATTTAAAAATGCTTTCTACTTATTTTGATCAAGAACAATCCGAGCAGTTGCATAATCTCTTGCTTGATAAAATGGTAGAGAAAATTGAAGAAGAAAATGATGTTGCTTTGGAACAATTAGTAGATTATGGTGTTTATATTTCTGATTTGTTTAAGAAATCAGATAATTGCATTCAGGCAATGGCAAAAGCAGTATTTGATAAGTACAAGATAAATAAATATCAAGTAGATTTGTTTAGACGAAAGAATGAAGCAAATCCTATTTTTTTCCAGGAATTAAAAAATATTATGTCGCACTTTATTTGGAATTGGGAAGATTACCTTTCAAAGCACAAAATAACTAAAGACCAGTATAGCTTGAAGGTGTAATTGCCAAAAGCTCTTTCTTTATACCTTCTGGAAGCTCCAAATTATTTATAAAATTGGCAATACTCACAGCATTTATTTCAGAATTTGTTCTAGTTAACTCTTTTAGTGCTTCATAAGGGTTTGGATATCCTTCTCTTCTTAAAATTGTTTGAATTGCCTCAGCAACTACTGCCCAATTTTTTTCTAAATCAGCAGCTATTTTCGCTTCATTGATAAGCAATTTATTAATTCCTTTATTTAAAGATGCGAGAGCAATAAGTGTGTGTGCAAATGGAACGCCAATATTTCTTAGAACAGTACTGTCGGTTAAATCTCTTTGTAAACGAGAAATTGGCAGTTTGCTAGAAAGAAATCCGAATATTGCATTTGCCATTCCTAAGTTTCCTTCTGCATTCTCAAAATCAATAGGATTTACTTTATGTGGCATTGCTGATGAACCTACTTCCCCTTTTTTAATTTTTTGCTTGAAATAATCCATACTTACATAAGTCCAAATATCTCTTGAAAAATCAACCAAAATAGTGTTGATACGGCTAATGTTATCCATGAGTGCCGCCAAATTATCATAATGCTCAATTTGAGTAGTGGTTTGTTGGCGTTCCAATCCTAGAGCATCTTTTGTAAAGTTATTTGCAAAACTCACCCAATCAATTTCAGGGAAAGCAACATGATGTGCATTAAAATTACCAGTTGCGCCACCAAACTTGGCAGAAAAAGGAATTGTTTCTAATAATAAAAGTTGCTTTTCAATTCTCTCTACAAAAACTTGAATCTCTTTTCCCATTCTTGTAGGGGATGCTGCTTGTCCGTGAGTTCTAGCAAGTAAAGGAATTTCTTTCCATTCTTCCGCTCTTACTTTTAGCAGATTAACAATTTCATTTAATTTAGGTAAATATACTTTTTTCACTGCCTTTTTAATGGAGTAAGGTACAGCAGTATTATTGATGTCTTGTGATGTTAAACCAAAGTGAATAAACTCCTTAAATTCTTGCAAACCTAGTTTGTCAAATTCTTCTTTTATAAAATATTCAACTGCCTTTACATCATGGTTGGTGATGCTTTCAATATCTTTAATTCTCTGAGCATCATCCTCTGAAAAGTTCGTGTATAAATCTCTTAAATTACTAAATTTATCAGTTGGAAAATGGTTAAGTTGTGAGATAGAACTATTGCAAAGAGCAATAAAATATTCAATTTCAACTTGTACTTTAAATTTGATTAAAGCAGCTTCAGAAAAATATTCTTGTAAACTAGCAGTTTTGCTGATGTACCTTCCATCAATTGGAGTGATTGCATTTAAAGAAGTTAATTCCATTCTCATCTCATTTTTTAAGAAGCTGCAAATTTACTAAATAATTGCGTAATGAATTTGATTTTATGAAATCATAACTTTTCCTCTTTTTTGCAGCTTTGTTTTCTTATTTTTGGAAAATGGAATTTCTAATAATATTTATTGTAATTATACTTTTGCTAATAGGGCTAATTGGCTGTATCATTCCTGCTTTACCTGGACCTCCTATTTCTTTCTTAGGATTATTGGTTTTTCATTTTTTTACTAATTATCATTTTGAAGAAGATATGTTATGGCTACTAGGTGCAGTAGTAGTTGCTATTACTTTTTTAGATTATTGGTTGCAAGTTTATGGCGTAAAAAAGTTCGGTGGAGGAAGGAAAGCAATTAATGGAACCATCTTAGGTCTAGTTTTAGGGCTTTTACTTTTCCCACCATTTGGTATAATAATTGGTCCATTTATTGGTGCATTTTTAGGCGCTAAAATAGAAGCAAAGGAAGATACAAATAGGGCGATAAAGATTGCAATGGGCGCATTAGCTGGTTTTTTGGGCGGAACGGTTCTTAAATTTGCAGTCAGTATCTACATCACTATTTTGTTTGTTAATCAACTATTAGGGATTTTCTGATGAAATATAAACTCTCGGTTGTTTCCTATCTTAACACCATCCCATTTATTTATGGATTGCAGCAAAGCAGATTAGATAAAAAGTTAGATATTAGCTTAGATATCCCTTCTGTTTGTGCAGAAAAATTAATGACAAATAAAGTAGATGTTGGCTTGGTGCCAATTGTTGTTTTAAAGCAAATACAGCATGCCCATATTATTTCCGATTTTTGTATTGGGGCTGATGGGCAAGTCGATACAGTTTGTCTTTTTTCTGATGTTCCTATTAATGAAATAGAAAGTATTTATTTGGACTATCAATCCAAGACCTCAGTGGAACTTTTAAAAATTTTACTGACAGAATATTGGAAGATCTCCCCAAAATTATTAGAGTCAAATGCAAATTATGAAAACCAAATAAGCGGAAATACAGCAGGGCTTATTATTGGAGATAGGGTTTTTCAGCATCAACATAAGTTTAAGTATGTTTATGATTTATCAGCCATTTGGAAAAAGCATACTGGATTGCCCTTTGTTTTCGCTTGTTGGATTGCAAATAAAGAAATAGATAAAGATTTTCAAAAAGAATTTAATAATGCCCTAAAATTTGGCATTACTAATATTGAAAAAGCCATCAAGTCAGCTACTGATATTTATAGCCATTGCAAGAACCCACTAGATTACTTAAACAATAAAATTTCTTATATTTTAGATGCTGAAAAGAAAAAAGGAATGGAACTTTTTTTAAGAAAGGTTGGTGGTTAATGGCTCACCGTGTAAACTTATTTTTCGTGATTTTGCTGTAAAAATAGCTTTTAATTTTTAAAAGTGAAGCTGTGCCAGTTTTTCGGTTGTTGGGATTTTAACAAATCTCTAATCTTCCAATTTTTTCATCCTTCTATAATCAATACAGCCATCTACCAAACTTTCAAATTCCTTTAGGGATTTTGGGGCACCATAATAATCAATAATCCTTTTCTGGTCTTTTCCATTTTTTATAAAAGTAATGGTTTTTGGTAAGTCAGTTATATTAGCTGTGTATTTATCCTCTAATTCAAAAAAGTTAATTTCAACTGCTTTTTTAAGGATATAGTTGATAGTTTCTTTACTTACGGTAAATTCATAATCCCCCATTTTATCAACAAATCGCTCCCCATGATAAAAGGCAGAGCCATCAGAAAAAATTTCCATTTTGTAAATAGGGCAAGTCCCATAGCATGGGGTTCTTTGCAAGGAAATAATCAATTCTTTTTTCTCCTTTTTTACTTTTTTTTCTGTGCTTTTTTTACTGCTCCCACAGGCAAAAGTCAAACATAAAAATAATAGTAAAATTTGTTTCATTTTTATAAATGTTTATTTGATTATTCGTTTAATTAACGCATCATCAAATCACCAAATTAATTTTTCAATGTTTCTGTCTTTTCACTAATTACTTCCCTCTCTTTTTCATTTGTTGCTCTTGCCTTTTTTGCATCTCTTCTAATTTCTTTTGGAACTTAGACTTTGGCTTTGCAGGTTTCTTTTTGTTTTCTTCCAATTGTGCTAGTATTGCTTTCTCATCAATAAATCGTTTCATAAAATATTGTTGTCCAAAAGTAAACATATTAGCCAAGAAATAGTAGTAACTTAAGCCAGCAGCATAATTATTAAAAAATCCTAAGAACATAATCGGCATAAGGTACATCATCCATTTCATTTGAGCCATTTGCCCTGTAGCCATTGAAGAGTTCATGTGCGTATAAAGTAAGGTGGAGATGGTCATTAATAGAGTGAATAAGCTAATATGGTCGCCATAAAAAGGAATATCAAATCCCAAGTTATAAATGGAATCATAAGCCGATAAATCATCTGCCCAAAGGAAACTTTTTTGCCTTAATTCAATACTTGCAGGGAAAAAGCGAAACATAGCAATCAGTATAGGGAATTGGAAAAGCATAGGCAAGCATCCTCCCATGGGGTTTACCCCAGCTTTTCGGTAAAGAGCCATAGTTTCTTGTTGGCTTTTCATTGGGTCTTTCTTCTTGTGCTTTTCAGTTATTTTATCAATTTCTGGTTTTAGCACTTTCATTTTTGCTTGAGATAAATATGCCTTATAAGTAAAAGGAGAAAGAGCTAACTTTATAATGATGGTGAGAAGGAGAATTATTAGCCCATAATTACTTATATATTTGTTGAGGAAATCAAAAATATTGATAATGATGTACTGATTTACCCAGCCAAATATTCCCCAACCAAGCGGAATTAATTCTTCAAAACCTGAGTTGTATTTTTTTAAAGCCTTAAAATTATTTGGGCCAAAATAGAACTGAAAATTAAGTTGTTCGCTTCTTTTATGATTATAAGGCAACTCAAAATTTGCCGATAACTCTTTTATAAATTTTGAATTTTCGTTTTTTATGGAGGATAAGTTTGTTGGCTTTTCAAAGCCATTTTTAGCAATGAAAATACTGCTAAAAAACTGTTGCTTAAAGGCAACCCAAGATAATTTGGAATTTATTTTTTCTTGATCAGTTGAAGTCAAACTGAGATAATCTACCTCCTTATCGGCTTGGAATTGGTAGTAAATTCCAGTGTACATGTCTTGGTTGCTTTTGCTCTTTTCAGTTTGTGGCGTTTTCATTTGCCACTGCAAATTCATATAATTTACTGATGATGGAATTAATGCTTCCATCCCTACAAAATTGATATCAAAATCAATCATGTAATTATCATAAATAGTGTATAAATATTCCACATAATGATTAGCATCAGCCATAAGTTTCATGCTTAATGATCTTCCATTTTGTGAGCTAACAAAGTATAAATCGGCAGTATTTATGTTGTGTCCTGTTGTAAATTGTAAATTAAACCGTGATGAATCTTTATCAAAAATATCGAGAGGTAAACTATCATAAGTTTGAAAATCTTTTAAAATTACAGAAGTGATTCTCCCACCTTTATTGGAGAAAGTGATTTTTAGCTTTTCATTTTCTAAGGTTGAATACTCCTGAATACCAATAGCTGTATTTGCAAATACACCATGCTGATTAATTAATTGCTGACTAATAATAGAATCTACAATTGCATCTGCAATAATCTGAGTTTCATCTTGATTTATGATAGGTTCATTATTTGGAGAAACAGCTACCGTAGATGTTTCTTTTTCTTCTTCAACTTCTATTTGAGGAAAGAAATAAGTATTGAAAATAATGAGAATAAATCCCATTAATAAAAGTCCGATTAAAGAATTTTTATCGTTTTGCTTCATAATGTTTTTTGGTTGATACAGGCCTTAATAAAATCGACAAATAGTGGGTGCGGCTTAGCAACTGTGCTTTTGTATTCAGGATGGAATTGTACGCCAACAAACCAAGGGTGATTTTCAATTTCTATAATTTCTACTAAATTACTATCTGGATTTATTCCTGTTGCACACATTCCCATATTTTTGAAATCTTCTAAAAAAGAATTGTTAAATTCGTATCTGTGTCTGTGCCTTTCAGTAGTAGAATTCTTTTTATATGCCTTTCCTGTTTTAGAGCCGTTTTTAATTTTACAAGGGTATGCTCCCAAACGCATAGTACCGCCCTTTTTTCTGATTTTTTTCTGCTTCTCCATTATATCAATAACAGGGAATTTTGTTTTTGCATCAATCTCGGTAGTGTGGGCATTTTTAAATCCCATTACATTTCGAGCAAACTCAATAACAGCACATTGCATACCAAGGCAAATGCCAAAAAATGGAATGTTATTTTCTCGCACATATTTAATGGCTTCAATTTTCCCTTGAATTCCTCTATCCCCAAATCCAGGTGCTACCAAAATACCATCTAAGCCATTTAATTGATTCTTAATATTCTTAGAGTTTATATTTTCTGCATGAATCCATTTGACTTCCACAGCACAATTATGAGTTGTTCCTGCATGAATAAAGGCCTCAGAAATAGATTTGTAAGAATCTTTTAATTCAATATATTTTCCAATTAAACCTATACTAACTTTCTTTTTCGGGTTTTTTAGTTTCTTTAAAAAACTGTTCCAATGTTTTAAATTGAGTTTGGTAGAATCCTGTAAGTTGAGCTTTTTCAAAACTACTTTATCTAGTCCCTCATCTAGCATTTTAATAGGCACTTCATAAATGGATTCTACATCAATACTTTCTATTACTGCTTCTTTCTCTACATTACAAAAAAGAGCAATTTTTCTTTTGATATCTACTCCTAATTCATGCTCAGTTCTGCACACTAAAATATCTGGCTGAATACCAGATTCTAAAAGTGTTTTTACTGAATGTTGAGTTGGTTTTGTTTTTAATTCTCCTGATGCTTTTAAAAATGGAACAAGCGTAAGGTGAATAAAAAGTGAATCATCCCCCAATTCCCACTTTAGTTGTCGAACCGCTTCAATGTAAGGTAAAGATTCAATATCGCCAACTGTTCCTCCAATTTCAGTAATTACAAAATCATACTTTCCTGTTTGTCCCAAAAGCTTTATGCATCTTTTTATTTCATCTGTAATATGCGGAATTATTTGCACGGTTTTCCCCAAATAAGCACCCTCTCTTTCCTTATTAATTACAGTTTGGTATATTTTTCCGGTAGTTACATTGTTGGCTTGTGAAGTGGGGCTATTTAAAAATCTTTCATAATGTCCTAAATCCAAATCGGTTTCTGCCCCATCTTCTGTTACATAGCATTCACCATGCTCATAAGGGTTCATTGTACCAGGATCTACATTTATATATGGATCTAATTTTTGAATGGTAACGGAATAACCTCTCCCCATTAAAAGTTTCCCTAAGGATGCAGAAATTATTCCTTTACCAAGTGATGATGTAACACCACCGGTTACGAAAATGTATTTTGTAGGAGAAATGCTCACAATTTTGTATTAGATTAATTGATGCGAAAATACTATTTCAAGTCGATTATTCCGAACTTGATAAAATTTTTATTAAAAGTTTTTTAAGATGTGAGAGTTTAGAAAGTAATACTCGCTCCAATACTTGGCATAATGGGTAGCTGATTTACTCTTTCGTGTTTTATTCTATTAAAATAAAAAATATTTTCTCTGTTATAAGCATTGGTTACGCTTACACTTATATCTAATTCAGATTTTTTTGCAATTTTTATAGTTTTTGAAATAGATAAATCTAGTCTGTGATAGTAAGGTAAACGCCCTTTATTTAATTCAGCATATTGTATGCCTAACTCTCCATTTGCAGAAGTGTAATCAGTATTTATTCCATCTTGAAAATTTAGGTTTTCATAAAACCCTTGCGTTTGAGTAAATGGAAACCCAGAACCCAAGTTCCAGCGCACATCTGTTTTCCAGGAATTGTTTCTGCCAAAGGAATAACTGGCTACTAAATTTACATTATGCCTTCTATCAAAATGAGGGGCGTATTCTAATACTCCATCATCTCTACGCACAAAACCTAAGGAATACACTCCCCAAAGATAAAGCTTTTTGTTGCTGTATTTAAGTAGTACATCCACTCCTTGCGCATAGCCAGTTTCAATAATAAAATCAGGATCAGAATTAGAGGCTTTGTTTCTATTGATGTTGGTTTGCTGAGTGAAGTTTTTTCGGTAACCCTCAACACTTAAATCAACATTAGTACCTAAATCATATTCAATCCCAACAATAAAATGTGTTGCTTTTTGTAATTTGTGCGGATAATCCTCTCCATTTGCTTTTGTTGGAATATTCTCAGGTCCAGAGATAAAGCCATAAAACAGATTTACTACATCTCTATCAGATACTGTGCTTAAAATATTTTGGGAATAAATTCCTGTAGCTGCTTTTAATCGTAATTTGTCGGTAGCATTGTATTTCATGCCTAATCTTGGCTCAGGCGAAAATCCCAATGTGTATTTTTGAAATCGAATTCCTGGTTCAATAATAAATCTGGTAGAGGTATATTGGTAATTTACATAAGCTGAAAACTCAGAGGTGTTTTCATCCTGTTCAATAATGGAGTTGACAGAGTTAAAAGTAGTAAAATCGGTTTCAAAGCCCAATACATCAAAGCCATATTTTATTTTTCCTTTTGCCAAAAAGTAAGTAAAATCGAACCCTAAATTAAAGCCAGTAATTTCACTTGAACGCATTGGGGAAGCAGCTTCTTTCATTGTAATTCCGTAATTAGAAAAAGCAAAATTCCCTTCAATCAGAATTGGCGAACTTCCAGGAACAAGTATAAATTGGCTTCCAACTCCTTTGGAATCCCATTTTAAATCTGAAATAAATTGATAGTTTACTTGGTCGGTAAAATTAAATCCAAAGATGTTTAATTTACTTCCATTATCACCATGAAAAGATAACTTTCCATACAAATCGGTATAAGAATAGGGTAGCCCTTTTTCATCAAAATAAAGTATTGGATGTTTGTAAAGAAGCTCTGAACTTTTATTTAAGTAAGAAGTTTTTCCAGAAAATACAAAAGATGAATTTCCTCTTTTACTAAGTGGTCCTTCCATAACTAGTTTTGAGCCGAAAGTACTTGCAGAGAATTTTCCTTCAAAGTTTTTCTTATTTCCATCAATAGTTTTTATATCCATTATAGAAGAAATTCTACCACCATATTCTGCACTAAAACCGCCAGTATAAACTTCTGTATTTCTAATAATATCAGTATCAAAAACTGAGAATAGACCAATGGAATGAAAAGGGCTATATACTACCATTCCATCTAGTAAAACTTTATTCTGTACGGGAGAGCCACCCCTAATATATAGCTGTCCACCTTGGTCGCCAGTAAACACCACTCCCGGAACAATTTGTAAATATTGCGCTAAATCTGGCTCTCCTCCAATAGTTGGGATCATCTCCAAATCTTTAGGTGTAATTTTAATTACAGCTGCCTTTACTTCCGTTTTCATTTCTTGGCGTTCGGCTGAAATTTTCACTTCATTAAGTTTTATGGTGGATTCTGTAAGCTCAAACTTTTTAGTAATAATTTTCCCAGCTTGTATGCTTATATTCTCTTGCAAAGTGTCAAACCCAATATAAGTTACCATAATTATATAGTCGCCAGGCGGTACTTTTGCAATACTGAAATAACCATTTACATCAGATGGAGTTCCAATAGTAGTGTTTTTTAGGAAAACATTACAAAACATTACTGGCTCACCACTTGCTCTGTTATACACAAACCCTCTAATAGTTCCGTTTTGTGAAAAAGCAGATAGAAATAAAATAAGTAGAGAAAGTGTAAAAAGAAATTTTCGCATTTATTTAAAAAATTGGTCGCAAATATAAAGAAATTAGTGTAGGATTTTATAAATAACTTCTTTTAGTAATTCGCCATCATTTGTGCTGGTATTATTCACCCCTTTGGATTTTAAATCATATACTTTGAGTAGGGTAAAAATATCGAATAATTTGTTTTGAGAATAATGCCGTGCGGCAGTAGTATATTGCCCAACAAAATAAGGATTTACTTTAAGATGTGCAGCTACAGAATTTCTACTTTTGTCTTTTAAGGAATGGTATGTCATTATTTTTTGGAAGAAAGAAAAAAGCATTCCTAAGGTAACAACAAGTGGATGGGCTTTTGGGTTGGCTGAAAAATGATTGACTATTTGGTTTGATTTTAAAATGTCTTTTTTCCCTAATGCTTGCTGAAATTCAAAAATATTATAATCCTTACTAATACCTATATTTTTTTCAATAATACTAGCAGTAATTGTTTCTTCCTTTTTTACAATTAGCATTAACTTATCTAATTCATTACTAATATTAGCAAGTTCTGTGCCCAGAAATTCAGCTAGCATAAAGCATGCTTTCTCTTGAATTTTGTATTTTTTTTCGTTTAAGTATTTTGCAATCCAATCTGGCACTTGGTTGTCATAAAGTTTTTTACTTTCAAATAGTAATGTTTTTTTAGCTAAGGATTTTGTAAACTTTTTTCGCTTGTCGAGTTTTTTGTATTTGTAGCAAATCACCAAAATAGTAGAAGGAAGAGGGTTGTCCAAGTAAGATTCCAACTCTTCAATATTTTTAATGTTTTGAGCTTCTTTTACAATTACAACTCTTTTTTCTGAGCCAAAAGGAAATTGTTTTGCCTCCGCAATTATTTGCCCTACACCCACTTCTTTTCCGTAAAGTGTAACTTGATTGAATTCTTGTTCTTCAGCTGTAAGAAGGTTTTTAGCAAATTCATCAGAAAGCTTGTCGATATAATAAGGTTCATCACCCATTAAAAAATAAACAGGGTTTAAATCTTTATTACTTATTGATGATATGATTTCTTTATAATTCACTTATTTTGCTTTATGGAAATGCCACAATTAAACTTGCCCAATGCAGAGCTCAAAATTAAATTAGTTGAAGCAACTACACAAGTTTTTGACAAGGTAAGAAAAAAATATTTTAAACTGACTCCTGAGGAGTGGGTACGCCAAAACTTTATTCACTATTTAAATAAGGAAAAGAATTATCCTTTTGGGTTGATGGGAGTAGAGAAAATGGTAAAATATAACGAGCTATCAACTCGTGCAGATATTGTGCTTTACAATAAAGAGGGAAAGCCAACTATGATAGTGGAATGTAAAGCTCCAAATGTAAAAATCACTCAAGATGCTTTTAATCAAATAGCGAAATACAATTTCAAATTAAAGGTCAATTTTTTAGTAGTAACCAACGGATTGCAACATTTCTGTTGCGCTATGGATTATAAAAATAACAAGATTACTTTTCTGGAGGGAGTTCCTGAATATTAGTGTCATTATTGCAACAGTCTTTCTTTAGCTTTTTGGCTTGCATTACCGACCAAAAAAGAAGTCCTATTCCTGTTCCGATTGCTACTCCTATACCAATTCCTATGCCAACATTATCAAAATAAGTTCCAAATGATACTCCTAAGGAGACCCCTAAAGCAGAGCCTAATGCCATATATAAACCTAGATTGTTTCTTTCTTTAGAGTCTTTATTTTTTTTCATTCGTTATATTTTTTTCTTTATTAATTCCCAAAGATACAAAAACTAATCCTAAAATGGTAATTAAGGAAGTCATGCTAAATACAATAATATCAAATCTACCACCATTAAAATTAAAAAACCAACTTATAAAAATTCCAAAGAGAGTAAGAACAACTCCTCCTATTAACTCTTTTTTCCATGCCAAATAATTAAGCCCGAAAAGTAAAATCCAAGGCAAAGCATTTGGTGCGTTTTTTATAATTCCTATAAACCCTCCTCCATAACCCTCAGAGCCAGAAAACAAGGCAAATACAAACACAATAGATGTAATTGTAAATAGTAGAATTTGAGCTATTATTCTCAGATAGTTCATTTTACAAATTTATATTATTTTGGTATATTCGCAGCAAAAAAATATGAAAAGTACTTACATAATTCTAATTTGTTTCTTGTTTCCAATTTTTACTTTTGCTCAACTAAGTAATGAGCAAAATTGTTTAAATCACTTACTTTTCCACCAAAATAATTCTGAATGGGGAAAAATAATGACAATTTCTATAAATCATCTGCAACTACTATAACTATTCCTGTTGTTGTTCATGTTGTATATCACGATAGTATTCAAAACATTTCGGATAGTATTATTCAGACTCAGATAGATGTTCTGAATGAAGATTTTGGCAGATACAATGCCGATACAATAAATACTCCTTCAATATTTCTTTCAGTTGCAGCAAATACAAATATTCAGTTTTGTTTAGCAAAACGAACGCCAGATAATTTGCCTACAAATGGAATTACAAGAACTTATACTGATAGTTTAGGATTTACTCCTTCCAATAATATGAAATTTGATTCAACAGGAGGAAAAAATGCTTGGCCAAGAGATCAATATCTTAATATTTGGGTTTGTAATTTTGCCAATACATCTGGTGGATTTGCTCTTTTCCCTGGAGTTGCTGCAAATGTAGATGGAGCTGCAATAGATTATTATTCTTTTGGGAGAAATTATATTGGAGGAGGTAGAACGGCTACTCATGAAATTGGGCATTGGCTGGGTCTGTTACATACCTTTCAAAGTGGGTGCGGATCATCTGTAATTGATTCAACAAACTGCTCAACAACTGGTGATTATATTTGTGATACTCCTCCAGAGGCTTCCTCTACTTTTACTTGTCCGCCTACTCAGAATTCTTGTAATAATGATGTTCCTGATTTACCTGATATGATTACAAATTATATGGGATATAGTTATTCCTCTTGTAAAAATATGTTTACTCAAGGGCAAGCCGATAGAATGAATATTGTATTACAAACCCAAAGAACTCCTATCTTAACATCTCCTGCTTGTAATTCTTTTTACCAAACGGATGCCTCTGCTCACAAAGTTTTAGTGCCAAATAATTTAGCTTGTGATTCTGTGGTAAATCTAGCTTTTGAGTTGTTAAATTTAGGAACAAATACTCTTACTTCTGTGGATATCAATTATCAAATTGATGGTGGTGCTTTTTCTACTTATAATTGGAATGGAAATTTGCAGTTTGGAGCAAGTATAAATGTAAATTTAAATACTCTTTCTTTGTCCTCTGGTATACACAATATTACAATTTATACACAGAACCCTAACGGAACAGTTGATATGGATTTTAATAACGACACTCTTTCTTTATCGTTTAATGTGTTAGGGAATTCAATCTCTCATCAGAATTATAATGAGGATTTTGAAAATAATTCTTTTCTCTCTAGCTATATTATTCACAATCCTAATTCGAATAACAGTTGGGTTCGAGATTCTTCTGTTGGTGGATTCGGAAACAGCTTATCTTCTTTTATGAAGAACAATTTTGATTTTAATGTAAATAGTGTTGGGGATATTGATGAGTTTATTCTTCCTGTTTTAGATTTTTCAAACGCAACATTTGCGACTTTAAATTTTGATGTTGCTTATGCAAAATACAGTAATTCATTTTATGATTCGTTAATTGTTTTATATAGTGAGAATTGTGCTGCAGATTGGAATATGTTATGGGCGAAAGGAAAAAATAATTTACCTACAGTTTCCTCTAGTTTCACTTCTTATTTTACGCCAACTTCAAGTCAATGGAGGTTGGAAAACATTAGTTTAGATTCTTTATTAGGGAAAAGTGAAGTACTTATAAAATTCAGGAACATCTCTGGAATTGGAAATAATTTGTATGTAGATAATATTAATATTAGCAGTAACACAACAACTGTGCAAATGCAAGAAAGCCATGAACCGATAATGCTTGTTTTTCCAAATCCTGTAACAGACAATATTCAAATACAAATGGAAAACTTAGAGCAAATAGAAATAAGTAATATGATGGGGCAAATTATTTTTTCTAGAACTATATCTACAAAAAATAAAATTGTAAAAGTTGATTTTTCTGATTATAATTCTGGAGTATATTTAATAAAAGGAATTTCGAAATTAGGAGTGATAGCTAAGAAAATTTTAAAAGAGTAAAGAAAATTACCTGCCTGCTATAATTGTAAAAAGTAAAATTTGTGCAAATTTTCTCATCAGCACCAATAAGGGTTGTAGCCAGCATAAATAAATGCAATACCAACTAGCAAAGTAATAATAGCAACAATTCTGTACGACTTCTCATCAAAAGTTGAAGCCATTTTTATAACTATGTTGGGGTCGTAAAAACGAATCATCCCTTTTGCAATTCCCATCCAAGCAATAAAGGTAGTAAAGCCTACAATATCTGCTCTCCAAACATTATTGATTAATACAAGTGGAATGCACATTATTAAAGAGACAAATCCACTCATGAAAATAAAAGATTTCTCTTTTGAAAGCTCAATTAATGTATTTCTTGATTTTATACTAAGTAGTAATGGAACAGAGAATGCTAAGAAAAAATATCCCCAGAATTTTACGATAAGTACTTCAATTGCAAAAGCGTCCATAAGTTGTAAGTTTTTGATTTCTCCAAAAATACAAAAAAATGATCTAAAAACACGCCACAATTCTACATCTATGATGATGGAACAGTAGAGAAAAGGATTGTTATTGAGTAAAAAGGAATTCTTTTTTATGTAATTTTGCAAAATGAAATTACTAAGCTTACATATTAAAGTTGCATTTGCTGTACTGCTGTATGTATCGAGTATTTTCTCAACTTCTTTATTCCACCACCATGATGTAGAACACAATCATTCGCATCAACTTTCTTATTGCGAAACTATATTAAGCAATACTCCTTTTGAACAAGAATGTGAACACGATTCTCATTTTAATTTTGAAAATGAAGAATGTTTTTGGTGTGATGATTTTACAACTTCAATTTATGATTTTAAAATAATAAAAGACAATTATTTTACGCATTCTATAATTGAAACAAACTCTTTTTACAAAGAAAGAGAAGCTAGTTTTTCATTAAGTAAATTACAAAACAAAGGACCTCCTGCTATATTATTTTCTTAACAAAAATTTAAGTTTAATAATATAAATAAGTAAAATGAAAAAATCACAATTTGTACTAATAGTGTTTTCATTCCTTTGCACTATAAATATATTCGCTCAAAATACAATAAAAGAAGAGCGCAATATAAAAGGAATAGTTATAGATAAAAATAAGCAACCAATTGAAGGGGTAAATATCTACTTGCCAGAAGTTTTAAAAGGAACAGTTTCTGATAAAGATGGTAAATTTTTAATAGAGAATATTTCCAACAAAAAAGTAAAAGCCCAGTTTTCTATCTTGGGATATGAAACTTTAGTAATTGATATATCTAATGAATCTGCTGAAATTGTATTACATAATAGCATCATTGAAATAGAGGAAGTTGTAATTTCAGGAGGTTTTGTAAATACTGCTGATAGGTCGGCTGTTAAAATAGAATCTATTCCTTTAGAGGAACTAGCCTTTAACTCTAGTCCTTCTTTAACCTTAGCACTAGCTGATGAGCCATCAGTAGAGATGGTAAAACTTGGTAACGCAATTACAAAACCTGTAATAAGAGGATTAAGCGGTAATAGAGTAGTGGTTTTATATCAAGGAGCAAGAGTTTCTAATCAAGCTTGGGGAGAAGAGCATGGTGTATTTATTCCTGAAGAAGGAATTGAAAATGTTGAAATTGTAAAAGGACCAGCTTCTCTTTTGTTTGGTGCGGATGCAATGGGGGGAGTACTGAATTTTATTCCACTAAAACCTCTTTTGGTAGAAGGAAGAAAGAGTAAGTTTTCTACTTCTTTTTATTCAGCAAATTCAGGTGTGCAATCATCATTTGTAAGTCAAAAAAGAAAAAAATCTTGGTTTCATACCTATGGTTTAGGATATCAAAACCATGCTGATTACAAATTGCCAAATGGGGATTTTGCTCATAATTCAAGGTACAACCAGCATTATGCATTTGGTAACTGGGGTGTTACAAAAGATTGGGGTATTCTTAAAGGGGTTTATTCATCTTCTTATACCAATACAGGATTGGTGGAAGGTATAGCTACCGAATCTGAAAGAGAAATGGAAAAACCTTGGCAACAAGTAGGAGATCATTTTGTAACTGCTGAAGGTGTTTTTTGGCATAATGATTGGACTCTAAAACCATTCGTTTCTTATCAATTAAATCATAGAAAGGAGTTTGAAGAAGAGCATGATGAACATGAAGAAGAGCATGATGAGGCGGCTTTAGATATGATGCTTAGAACAACTAGATTTGACTTTAAAGCATTAAAATCTAATAATAATTATGAGTTTATTTTAGGTTCGCAAGGTATGTATCAAATGAATAATAATGATGAACATGCACATGAAATATTAATACCTAATGCAGAAACTAAAGACCTTTCATTATATACTTTGATGAATAAAAGGAAAGGTAATCTTCAACTTCAAACTGGGGTAAGAGCAGATTTTAGAAAAATTACTTTTCTTGATAAAGAGATGAGTTTTCTAGACTATACTTATTCTTTAGGAAGTACCTACAATCTTTCAGAAAGATATGTATTTAGAGCAAATGTCGCAAAAGGGTACAGGCCTCCTAATTTGTATGAACTTTCTGCAGATGGGGAGCATCATGGAGCAGACAGATATGAAAAAGGAGATGAAAACCTAAAGAGTGAAAACAACCTAGAAACTGATTTAAGTCTTCATATACATGGTAAGCATTACTCTTTTGATGTAGCTATTTTTAATAATAAGATTGATGATTATATTTATTTGGCTTCTACTTCTGATACTACAGATGAAGGTATGACTATTTACGAACATCATCAAGATGATGCAAGGTTATATGGAGGAGAAGCAGGTATTGATTTGCACCCACACTTTATGCATAACTTGCACTTAAAGAGTACAATATCGGTAGTTTATGCAGATAACTTAGCGTTAGATGAGCCTTTAGAAATGACTCCTCCAGCTAAATGGAACAATGAAGTGGAGTATGTTTTTAATGATTTATCTTTTGCAGATAAACTAAGATTGGCATTAAATTACAACCACCATTTTGCACAAGATAGAATTTCTTCTATGGAGGATATTACTGCATCTTACTCTTTGATTAATGCAAGTTTTGGACTAGAAAAAGGGAGGCATCAGTTTTCAATTCATGCTCAAAACTTGATGAATGTTGAGTATATCCCACACTTATCTTTACTTAAGGAGCAAGGTGTTTTTGAGCAAGGAAGATCAGTATCACTTAAATATTCTGTAAAATTTTAAGAAAATAAAGTAAATAAAAAAAGAGCAAGTTTTCGGACTTGCTTTTTTTTTCTTATTTTTTGTATATTTGTAGCTTCCTAACTACTAGTCTATTGATATGAAAAAATTACTTATACTTTTATTTCTACCTATATTCTCTTTTTCTCAACAGAGTCTAACCTTTCAACATGGTGGGCTTACAAGAGAATATATTTTGTATAAGCCAGTAAATCTACCAATAAATGCACCATTAGTCTTTGTTTTTCATGGTTATGGTGGTGATGGGCAGACAATAATGAATTATTCAAATATGAATACAATTGCAGATCAAAATGGATTTGCAGTATGTTATCCAGAGGGCACTCTAGCATGGGGTGATCAGTTTTTTGATGTTGGTTATGATTTCATCAATTGGAGTGTTGATGATGTAGGTTTTTCGGTTGCATTGGCAAACTATTTACAAACTACTCATCAGCTTGACCCATATAGAACATTCAGCACAGGTTTATCAAATGGTGGTGATATCTCTTATATGTTGGCATGCCAAGCAAGTACTACTTTCCGTGCTATTGCCCCAGTTGCAGGAATGATTTTAGCAAACATTTATAACAACTGTAATGCAACTGTTCCCATTCCTGTTTTCGAAATTCACGGAACAGTTGATAATGTAACTTTTTATAATGGTGATATGACAAATTCAGGTGGTTGGGGTGCATATTTATCTATTCCTGCAACAATAGATTATTTTAAAACTAAGAATAATTTAACTGATTTATTTGTTGACACTCTTCCAGATATTGACCCGAATGATGGAAGTATTATTGAAAGAAACATCTATTCTTCCCCTAATACAACTAATGAAGTTTGGCTGTATAAAGTAATTGGTGGTGGGCATGATTGGCCTGGTTCTTGGGGTAATATGGATGTAGATATTAGTCAAGAAATATGGAATTTCTTTGATCAGATGAGTCAAACTATAACTGCTATTGATGAGATGAAAAATATAAATAAAAAATTACTAAAAATTACAGACATTTTAGGTAGAGAAACTATTCCAACTAAAAACACGCCTCTTTTTTATATATATGATGATGGTACTGTAGAAAAGAAAATAATAATTGATTAATGTGCTAATTTGATGATTAAAAGAAAAAAATTGTCATCTTGAACGCAAGTGAAAGATCTTGTTGTTGAGCATTTTTCACTAAAAACTAAACGAACAATAAGACAACTAATTATTAATTTAAAACTAAATAGTTATGAAAAATTTACTTACACTTTTACTGCTAATTCCTTTTATAGGTTTTGCACAAAATCCTAATCCTAGTACAACACTTGATAGTTATATTGCTGGAGAAATGAGTGCAGAAAAAATTCCTGGGATGTCCACTCTAATCGTAAAAGATGGAGAAATTGTATGGAGAGAATCATATGGGCTTGCTGATGTAGCAAATAACATTCCAGTTACGGACACTACCGTATTTTTAATGGCTTCTGTATCTAAGGTTTTTACAGGAACGGCACTTATGCAACTTTACGAAAACGGACAAATTAATTTAGATGAAGACATTAATAATTACCTGCCATTTGCAGTAGATATTCCCAATCATGTTTCTGATAGTATTACTTTCAGAATGTTAATGACGCATACCTCATCAATAAAAGATAATGGTCCTGTAATGGATACTTATTATAGTATTGGCGACCCAACAATTACCTTGGCTGATTGTATAGAAAGATATTTCTCTACTTCTGGTTCGGACTATAATGCAACAGCAAATTTCCACACTAATGCACCAGGAACTAGTTTTGATTATTCAAATATGGGTACGGCTCTTGCAGGTTATTTAGTAGAGGTTATTTCTGGTATTTCTTTTTCAGAATATTGTAATAATAATATTTTTGATGAGATTTGCATGGAAAATACATCTTGGTATTTAGCAGATTTTGACACTTCAAATGTTGCTCGACCTCACAAATGGCAAGGAGGACAATATGTTCCTTACAATCATTATGGTTTTGCTGATTATCCTAACGGACAACTAAGATCAAACATTACTGATATGGCCAATTTTGCAATTGCTTATCTTCAGAATGGAGCTTTTAATAGCCAGCAAATTTTAAATAGCGCATCAGTAAATGAAATGTTGACTTTACAAATTCCAAATATTGAAAATACTCAAGGATTAAATTGGTACACTGAAGAAATCTACTTATCTGGTGGTGGTACTGTTAATTTGTGGGGGCATAATGGAGGGGAAGATGGCGTTTCAACTGATATGTACATCAACCCTGATAATAATATAGGAATTGTTGTATTAAGCAATGGAGAGGGGGACAATCTCTATGTAGTTGATGAGCTTTACGACTATGCATTATCTTTAACTACTTCAGGTATTGGAAATCCATCTTGCAACACTACAACTGCAATTGAGGAGGTAAATAGTAATAAAACACTCCTTAAAATAGTAGATGTTCTTGGTAGAGAAACTATTCCAACTAAAAACACGCCTCTTTTTTATATTTATGATGATGGTACGGTAGAGAAAAAGATTGTTATTGAATAAAAACAATAGATTAACAAACAATTAAAATCATGAAAAAACTATTTACAATTTTATGTGCAGGAATATTAACAATTAACTTTTCTATAGCACAAAATAGACCAATAGGAACAAATCTTGCAGGAATTTCTGATTGGTCACAAGAAATAACTTTTGTAGATCTTATGAAAAGTTCTAGAGATTGGATTAATCATGAAGGATCAGGTTCTCCCTGGAGTAGTGGAGTAAATATTCCTTTAGATTCTAATGGTTACCCATTGGAGATTCCTTATAATAATGGAATAAACCCTCCTCAATATACTAGAACAGTATTACTTATTGGTTTACAGAATTTATATCCTAGTGGAAACTATAGATTGATTGTTAATGGGACTGGTAAGATTCGGTTTTGGGGTGTAGTTAATTTAACAATTTCTTGCCCTATTGATACCTTTATATATATTGATAATAGCACAACAAATGATTTGTTTCTGGAAATTGAGGAGTCTAATGTAAATAATCACATAAATGAGATAAACTTGATTATGCCATCACACGCTAATACTTATCTATCCCAACCATTTCATCCTGATTTAATTGAATTTACAAATAATTTTCAGACAGTTAGATTTATGGATAAAATGAGGACAAATGAAACAGATATAATTAATTGGAATGATAGATCGACTAATACAGACTTTACACAAGCATTAAATAAAGGTATTGCTTACGAGTATATTATTGAATATTGTAATGCTAATGAGGTAAACCCTTGGATTTGCATTCCTCATCAAGCAACAGATCAATTTATTATAAATTTTGCACAACTTTTTAGAGATAACTTAGATCCCAACTTAAAAGTGTATGTAGAATATAGTAATGAGGTATGGAATAGTATTTTCCCTGCAAATGCTTATGTAAATAATATGGGGGCTAATTTAGGATATAGCGGTAATCCTTGGGAGCAAGGCTGGAAATATTACGCTAAAAGATGTGCAGATATATTCTCTATTTTTGAAAACCAATATGCAAATAATAATCGTTTTATTAAAGTTATATCTTCTCAGGCTGCAAACGATTGGTTAAGTAATCAGATACTATCACACTTTAATGACCCTATTTACAATCCTAATCAAATTACTGCTGATGCACTTGCAATTGCACCTTATTTTGGAGGAGGAATTGCAGATAATATTGGTAATTCAAATCTTATTAATAGTATTACTGTTGCTAATATTATTGATTCTCTCACAAATTCTTTGAATCAATCCTTTTTATGGATAGATAATCATAATACTGTGGCTGATAATCATAACTTAGACTTACTTGCCTATGAAGGAGGGCAGCATTTAGTTACTTACAATTACAACACGGATAATTACTTTGTAAACTTACTTGCAGATGTAAATAGGCATCCGGATATGGAAAGTTTATATTGCCAAATGTTTGATTATTGGTATAGTAAATCCAATACTGATTTGTTTTGTAATTTCTCTTCACATGGAGGCTGGGGGACTTATGGGTACTGGGGTGTAAAGGAAAATTATTCTGATACATTGGCGCCAAAATATTTAGGATTAAAAAATTGTGTTTTTAACTATAATAATCCTGTTTCTGCAATAATAGAGGTCAACAAATCTAACACAACACTCCTTAAAATAGTAGATGTTCTTGGTAGAGAAACTATTCCAACTAAAAACACGCCTCTTTTCTATATTTATGATGATGGAACGGTAGAGAAAAAGATGATTTGGTGATGTGATAATTGATTAATATGCTGATTAAAAGAAAAAAAATTGTCATCTTGAACGCAAGTGAAAGATCTTGTTGTTGGGCATCTTTCACTAAAAACTAAACGAACAATAAGACAACTAATTATTAATTTAAAACTAAATAGTTATGAAAAATTTACTTACACTTTTAGTACAGTCATCCAGCCAATAAAAAGAAGAAATAGTCGTAAAATTTGAGTTGCAAGTTAAAATTAGACGCATTATTGGTTTAATTATAGTCTTCTATTTTTATAAAGAAATCCTTTCCTTTTTGGAAGGGGTTTTTTTATGCAATTTTCTAAGCATTAGCTCCTTAGTATTCCTTACTTTCGCGCCCTCAAAAAAACAATTACAATGAAATCAACATTCAAATTTATAATCCGAAAAGAGTGGAATATAAAGGACGATATCTTGTCAGGTTTAACAGTAGCTTTAGCATTAGTTCCTGAAGCGGTTGCCTTTGCTTTTGTTGCGGGAATATCTCCTATTATTGGTTTGTATGGTGCATTTATGATGGGATTAGTTACTGCTATTTTTGGTGGAAGGCCAGGAATGATATCTGGTGCTACAGGTGCTTTAGCTGTAGTAATGGTACATTTAATAAGAGAAGGAAATGCTATGGGGCCTGATGGAGCAATGATGGGCTTACAATTTCTTTTTGCAACTTTAATACTTGCTGGAATATTTCAAGTTTTTGCTGGAATATTAAAGATGGGAAAATTTGTAAGAATGATTCCTCATTCTGTTATGATGGGCTTTGTAAATGGTTTAGCAATTGTAATTTTCACATCTCAACTAGGAATGTTCCAGTCAGGAGGAGAGTGGCTTGAAGGTGCTGCAATGTTTACTATGTTAGGTTTAGTGGCTTTAACTATGGGGATTATGTTCATCTTACCAAAAATTACTAAAAAAATTCCTGATGCCTTAGCTGCTATTATTGTCGTTTCACTTATTGTTATTTTTGGTGATATTGATACACAAACTGTAAAATCGTTTATTGTTGCCGGTGGAGGAGAAGGGATAAAGGCTGGATTACCTACCTTTAATATTCCTATGATTTCGTTAAGTTTTGAAACGCTTTCATTTATAGCTCCTTATGCTTTAATCTTGGCAGCAATTGGTTTAATTGAATCCTTAATGACACTTAATTTAATTGATGAATTAACTGAGACTCATGGAAACGGAAATAAAGAATGTATCGCTCAAGGTAGTGCAAATATTTTGAATGGTTTCTTTGGAGGAATGGGAGGTTGTGCTATGATTGGGCAATCCATTATTAATATTAAATCTGGTGGTAGAGGAAGGCTTTCAGGGATAACAGCTGCATTGGCTTTATTGGCTTTCGTTTTATTTGCATCTACTTATATTGAGATGATTCCTATTGCTGCTTTAGTTGGCGTAATGTTCATGGTTGTTATTGGAACTTTCGCTTGGAGTACATTCAAAATTATTAACAAGATTCCTTTGCCAGATATTTTTGTAATTATTTTGGTTACGGCATTAACGGTTATTTTTGATTTAGCAATTGCTGTTATTTCTGGAGTTATTGTTTCTGCATTGGTATTTGCTTGGGAAAATTCTTTAATGATTAGAGCGAGAAAACATACAGATAATCACGGTATAAAGCATTATGAAATTTATGGTCCTTTGTTCTTTGGTTCTATAGAATTGTTTAACTCAAAGTTTGATGTGAAGAATGATCCGAAAGAAGTAGTAATTGATTTTGCAGAAAGTAGAGTAGTGGATCAATCAGCTATTGAGTCATTAAATAAACTAGCAGAGCGTTATCAAAAAAATGGCAAGACGCTAC
The DNA here is from genome assembly GCA_014381465.1 of Flavobacteriales bacterium. GTDB lineage: Bacteria > Bacteroidota > Bacteroidia > Flavobacteriales > BACL11 > DUAL01. The sequence goes on from JACNLP010000075.1 coordinate 27,031, forward strand.
ATTTGCGTCATTTATCTTCTGATTGTGTGAAACTAATTAAAAGAGCAGAAAAAATTTGTGATGTAAATGTATTAGAGGATCCAGATTATTTTGTGGCGATTGATAATTACAAACAAGCAATAGCTAAAGTTTAATCTGAATTAAGGGAAAATTTAGTAGTGTAAAGCTAATACTCCATTACTCTACCCAGTCAGCAATAAATAAGTTTGTTGCTCTTGTTCCTCCATTGTTTCTGTTGGAAGAGAATATTAATTTTTTTCCATCATAAGAAAACATAGGGAAAGCATCAAATACTCCATCAAAAGTAATTTGTTCTACTTCTTTAGTGTCAATATCTACCATAAAAAGGTTGAAAGGAAATCCTTTCTCGCTTGCGTGATTAGAAGAAAATAAAACTTTTTTCCCTGAAGGATGAAAGAAAGGAGCCCAATTTGCTTGTCCTAAATTAGTAATTTGAGTTAATTCAGAACCATCAACATTACAGATGAATAATTCCATTTCAGTTGGCTTTACCAATCCAACAGCAAGTAAATCTTTGTATTCTTTTATGTCTTCTTCAGTAGTTGGCCTAGAAGAACGAAAAATAAGCTTTGTTCCATCAGGAGAGAAAAATGCACCCCCATCATAACCTAATCCAAAAGTAACTTGATTTACATTGCTTCCGTCAATATCCATAGTGTATAATTCCAAATCACCAGTTCTATCAGAAGTAAAAACAATTTTATCTCCTTGTGCAGATACTGTTGCTTCAGCATCATATCCAGGTTCGTGGGTTAATTGTTGCGTAATATTTCCATTTAGGTCTGCAACAAAAATGTCAAAATCTGGATAGATTGGCCATACATAAGCACCATCTTCTCTCTTTTTTGGCTCAGCAGGACAATTAACATCTCCTAAGTGAGTTGAAGCATAAATTACAGTAGTATCTCCAGGCATAAAGTAAGAACAAGTCGTTCTTCCAAATCCTGTACTTACCATAGGAGGCATGCTTTCATTCATATCATGATTATTATAATCAAGAACATAAATCTGATCGCAATCAATTCCAATTTCAGGGTTTTTTAATTGAAAAACTAATTTTGAATCATCAAAAGAGAAATAAGCTTCAGCATTGTCCCCACCAAAAGTAAGTTGCTTAACATTTTGTAAGTGTTTTTCTTGGCTGTAATGCACCTCTGATTTTTTTGTTGCCCCACTTTCTCCATCTGTCGAATGTTCTGATTTATTTCCTGTACAAGAAGAAAAAATCGCTAAAACGGATACTACTAATAATTGTTTATACATTTTTAATAAATTTTTTGCAAATATATAATTAAGATTGGTTCACAAATATGATATGTGTCATGAAAAAAGCTACTCTTTGTCTGGCTTTTTTTCTCTACTTACAAACTGTCTTGATTTGGAGGGAGATTACAATACTTAAAAATGAGTGACACAAAAATAATTGTAACCAAAAAAAATAACAAAGCAAAATTGTCTACTTTCGCACTGTCCAAAAAAGGGGGCTACAGCTCAATAGGGCAAGAAAATAAAATATTCCACTAACTCCCCTCCGGAGGGGTTTTCCATTAATTCCCCTCTTGGGAGGGGTTAGGGGTGGGTTAAAACAATAAAATAAAACAACAAAAAATGATGAAAAA
>JACNLP010000036.1 GCA_014381465.1 Flavobacteriales bacterium
TCCAGGACAATCAGTAGATCGCTTTGTAAAAGAAATGGAAAAAAGACATTAATTATTATCTTGCCGCACTTTAAATGTTAACTACCGAAAATATACTATTCTTAACCTTAGCTTATCTTGTTGGAGCTTTTCCTTCTGCTGTTTGGCTAGGGAAAACTTTTTACAATACGGATGTTAGAGAATATGGAAGTGGAAATGCTGGTGCTACCAATACCTTCAGGACATTAGGAGCAAAAGCGGGTGTTCCTGTTTTGCTTATGGATATTTTAAAGGGCTGGATTGCTGTAAATCTTATATACTGCCTTGTTGATAATCAACTTCTATCAGATGAAAAGTTTTTTGAAATAAAATTAGCATTTGGTATTGCAGCAGTTATTGGGCATCTGTTTCCAATTTATACTGGCTTTAGAGGAGGAAAGGGTATTGCAACCATGTTGGGCGTAATGATAGGAATTTATTGGCAGGCGGCATTGTTTTCGGCATTAGTTTTTATCATTACATTTATTATAAGTAAGTATGTCTCTTTAAGTTCAATAGTAGCATCTTTGGCATTTCCATTGATAGTTATTGTTATTTTACCACATCAAAACGCTAATTCTTCTTTAATAATATTTTCTATATTTGTTCCTATCTTATCGTTAATAACTCATCAAAAAAATATTGAGCGACTAATTAGGAGAGAGGAAAATAAAGCTAAATTTGGAAAAAATAAATAAGATGAAACAGAATCCAAATTTATCTCCTAAAGGAAAAAAACAAAAAACAAATCAGAAAACTCTGGTTTTGTTAAATGATGACTTTAATACTTTTGATCATGTGATTGATTGCTTAACAGTAATTTGTGAACATAATCCTATTCAAGCAGAGCAATGTGCAGTAATTACGCATTATAATGGTTCTTGTGTTATTAAATTAGGTGAGATTACGGATTTACTGGCTTTACAAAGTGATTTAGAAATTTATAATTTAGATGCAGAAATCATATAAATTACTACCTAAATATCTTTAGTTAATTATATTTGCTCCCTAAAAATTTGGCTCTGTAGCTTAATTGGATAGAGCACCTGACTACGGATCAGGAGGTTGGGGGTTCGACTCCCTCCAGAGTCACTTTTTTCATTTTCTGCTAGATTGTTCCCTTGCCATATCACGCTTTTGGTCCTTTTCTTTTATGCTTTCTCTTTTGTCATAAATCTTTTTTCCTTTGGCTAAAGCAATTTCTAGTTTTGCTTTTCCTTTGTCATTTATGAATAACCTTATAGGAATAATAGCATTCCCTTTTTCTTTTACTTTTCCTAGCATTTTATTGAGTTCTTGTCGGTTTAGTAAAAGCTTGCGGTCTCTTTTTGGCTCATGATTAATGTAGCCTCCATTCGGATATTCAGCAATGTGCAAGCTTTTTACAAAAAGTTCATCACCATTAAAAACGCAATGTGCATCCGAAATATTGGCTTTATTGTTACGAATTGACTTAATTTCTGTTCCTACTAGAGAAATTCCTGCAACAAAAGTAGCTATGAATTGATATTCAAAACTGGCTTTACGATTCTTTATGTTTATCTTGCTTGACATGTTGCAAAGATAGAAAAAATGTGCTGATGTGCTGATTGCTAGATTTGATAATTAATCCTCAAATTAATACATTATCAAATTTAGTGATTTAGCCTAAGGCTACATCAAGCACCATCATTACGATAAACCCTGTTATAAGCCCCATAGTGGCAAAATCTGTGTTTCCACCTCTTTGGCTTTCAGGGATTACTTCCTCTACAACAATAAAAATCATTGCTCCAGCTGCAAAGGCTAGTGCGTAAGGTAGGATAGGAAGAACTGTCATTACGATTGCTGCTCCAATTACTGCAAAAATTGGCTCTACTATTGCTGATAATTGTCCCCATTTCCATGATTTCCATCTGCTTACTCCTTGTCTTCTAAGAGGCATTGAGACTGCAAATCCTTCAGGGAAATTTTGAATTCCAATACCAATTGCTAATGCAATGGCAGAACCGATTGTAAATACTGAGTGGCCTTCCATTCCTAAAAGTTCAGGATTAGCAAGTGCACCAAAAGCAACTCCTACAGCAAGTCCTTCAGGGATATTGTGTAGGGCAATGGCTAGCACTAATAAAATTGTTTTACGCCAGTTTGTTTCCACTCCCTCAGCTTCTTCTCTTTTTGCAAAAATATGTAGGTGAGGAATGATTTTGTCCAATGCGAATAAAAAGGCAGCACCTAAAAAGAACCCAATAGCAGGGGCAAGCCATACAGGTGAATCTGATATTCCCATTTCATTTTGCATTTCAACATAAGCAATTGATGGAGCTAAAAGTGACCAGAAACTAGCTGCAATCATAACTCCTCCTGTAAATCCTAAGGATATGTCTAATGCTTTTCGGTTAGAGTTTTTAAATAAAAATACTAATGCAGCACCTAGTGCTGTAAGTCCCCAAGTAAAAAGCCCTGCATATAAAGCTTGCATAACTGGGCTTTGTTGAATAAACCATTTGTATAATTCGTAATTTTCCATTATTTAGTTTGTTTTTATTAAAAGGTGTTTGCCAACATCATTACTAATGTGCTGTTTTTCGTTTTCTATTTTTATGCTTAAAGATTTGTCAAAGCCTATCTTTTCTATAAGCTCTATTTCTGTTCCTATACTGATGTTTAGTTTTGTTAGATAGTCTAAAAATGGCTTTTCATCTAATGTAACTCCCATTACTTTTCCTTTGGTTCCTTCCGATAATTCGTTTAGTGGAATGGTGTTTGTTGTTGGTATTTTACCATCTTTTGTGGGGATAGGTTCTCCATGTGGGTCAAATTTTGGAAAATCTAAAAAAGCATCAAGTCTGTCAATTAATTCTTCTGATTTGATGTGCTCTAATTGCTCTGCTACATCATGTACCTCTCCCCAATCAAAGTTGAGGTTACTTACTAAAAATGTTTCCCATAATCTATGTTTTCTGATGATAGAAGTTGCAAAAACACTTCCTTTTTTACTTAAAGATACTCCTTTGTATTTTTCGTATTTAATTAGCTTTTTTTCCTGTAGCTTTTTTAACATATCAGATACTGAGGCTGGTGAGGTGCCAATTTCACCTGCAATGGCATTTGTAGATACTTTTCCATTAGTGTTTAAGCTAATAGATAAAATGGCTTTTAAATAGTTTTCTTCTGCTAAAGTAATCATGTGGCAAAAATAAGAATTAAATTAATATAAATAAAAGTTTAGACATGTCTAAAAATTTAGATATTTGCAGCAATAAACTAACTAACATAAAAAGGATATAATGAAAAGAATTTTTAATCTAGTGATTTTTGCATTTTTAATACTTTCAATCACTGCAAATTCACAAACTATAAAAGGTAAAATAACATCAAAAAATGAAGTTGTTCCTTTTGCTAATGTTGTAATTGAAGGTACTAAAATAGGTGTTTCTGCAGATGAAAATGGTGTGTATGAAATCAAAAAATCTCCTTTAGGGCATCAGCATATTGTTGTTTCAGCAATAGGAATGCTTGATAAAAAAATGCATATTGATATTGTTAAAGGTGTTAATACTATTGATGTTTCAATTGAGAAATCAGTTTATAATTTGGACCAGGTAGTAGTTACAGGTACAAAAACATTTAAAAGAAGAACTGAATCTCCAGTTATTGTAAATGTTATTGATAGTAAGCAGTTGCAAAGTGTGCAAGCATGTAATTTGGCAGAAGGGTTAAATTTTCAGCCAGGTATAAGGGTGGAGACTGATTGCCAAACATGTAATTACACACAGTTAAGAATGAATGGATTGGCAGGAGGTTATTCACAAATTCTTATCAATGGTCGCCCTATTTTTAGTCCACTTACTGGATTGTATGGTATGGAACAGATTCCTACTAATATGATTGATAGAATTGAGATTGTTAGAGGAGGTGGTAGTTCATTGTATGGTTCATCAGCTATTGGTGGGATAGTAAATGTAATTACTAAATTGCCTACTAAAAATGGATATAGCTTTGGTTATGATTATGGGAATATAAATAAACTTGCTAATGATAAAGTTATATATGGGAATGCTACTGTTGTTTCTGATAACAAAAACTCTGGAGCTACATTCTTTGTAAATAATAGAGATAGAGAGGCTTATGATCATAATGAAGATAATTACTCAGAGTTACCTGCTTTAAAGGATAATACTTTTGGAGCAAATTTCTTTTTTTTACCTAGTGAAAATCAGAAGTTAGAGATGAATATGGGTAGTTTTAATGAGTATAGATATGGGGGTGAGATGATTGATGGAGCTGCACATTTTGCAATGCAAGCAGAAGAAAGGGTTCATGATGTATTATTAGGTAATATTGATTATCAAGTTAATTTTAATGATGGAGCATCATCATTTATTACTTATTTAGCTGCACAGCAAACTAAAAGGGAGCATTATACAGGAATAAGGCCAGAAGTAAATAGTGCAGATGATGCTGGGCATTTAGTAAGCCCTCCTTACGGAACATCTTTAAATACAACAAAACAAGTTGGATTCCAATTGAATCATAAATACGATAAGTTTGTAGGTCCTAATGTAATCACTATTGGTTCTGAGTATGTTTCTGATGATGTGATGGATGAGATTAAAGCATATAATTATTTAATAGATCAGAAAGTAAAAACAATAGGAACATTCTTGCAGTCTGACTGGAATTTATCTGATCGTATTAATTTATTGAGTGGGGCAAGAGTTGATAAGCATTCATTGTTGGATAATATTGTTGTAAGTCCTAGAATGTCATTATTATATAAATTACAAAGGAATTCTCAGTTTAGAATGTCATACAGTACAGGTTTTAGAGCGCCACAGGCCTTTGATACTGATTTGCATATTGCTTTTGCTGGAGGTGGGATTTCTCGTATCGTATTGGCGGATGATTTAAAAGAAGAGCGTTCAAAAAGTTTAAGTGCTTCATATAACTATGACAAGGCTACATCTCATTATGTTTATGGTTTAACTCTAGAAGGTTTTTATACTAGATTAGATGATGCTTTTTATCAAGACCCTAATGGTGAAGATGAATATGGTGAGGTATTTGTTAAGAGAAATGGTTCGGGAGCTACAGTAAAGGGTGTGACTATGGAGTTTAGAGCTAATTTTAACCAGAAAATTCAGGTAGAGTCAGGGTTGACATTACAGGAGTCGCTTTATGATGAGGCGGTAAGTTATTCTGATGGTTTAGAGGCTAAACAAGAATTTTTAAGAACGCCTAAAAAATATGGTTATGCTACTTTAAGTTATACGCCATCAAGTAAATTTAATTTTTCTGCCAATCTTGTGCATACTGGTAAAATGGATTTAGTCCATATGGGAGGAGCTCCAGAGCAGGAGAATAATGAGTACAAGACTTCTGAGGTGTTTAATGCTTTAGGATTAAAAGCTACTTATATTCAAAAATTAGATAGAGTAGGAGCTAGTTTGGAGTATAGCTTAGGTGTAAAAAGCTTAACAAATGCTTATCAAAGTAATTTTGATAGTGGAAAGGATAGGGATAGTAACTTTGTTTACGGACCAAGTAC
>JACNLP010000078.1 GCA_014381465.1 Flavobacteriales bacterium
AATTTCCACCGACAATAACATACTGCTCACCGGTTAGCTATTTTTTGAGAATTATATTGGTGTTAATATTGCAGTGAAATAAAATGGGAAAGCCGAAAACCAAAATTTTTAGAGTAGGCGAATTTTAAAATTTATAAACTATGAAAAAGAAATTATTTTATTTATTAGTTGTTGGGGCTATTTTTAGTTTAAGTAGTTGTAGTGAATCTCATAAGTGTTATGGCTGTGGTGATTCATTTACTGGGAAAGGTTACTCTGGTGCATTTAGGAGTTGTGTGAAAGTGAAAAGTGGGCAAGGGAGCTATTGTTCATCTTCTTGTTGTTACAATTCTCCTGGCGGGTCTTAAGATGGCAACACCAGATGACATTAGAAAAGGCGTAAATCGCTCAGAGGGGGATACATTCCCTCTTGGCGTTTTTGGTATACAAGCATTGTTTGTTGCTTTTTTAATTGGGGATTTTGTAAGTGTACTATTAGGCTTTGCTTCATTTATTGTGTTAATGGCATTAGTCTATTCAAATAAGCTAGGGAAAAACATCTTAGCTTTAGGCTTAGCCCTTTTTTGGGCAAGAGTTGCACTAGAAGGTGCAGGATGGGAGTGGGCTATTGTAACCTTTATTGCTTGCTGGTTATTAAATCTCAGTGCAATTAATATATTAAATAATAATATATAATGAAAGAATATTTAGAAATAATCCCTATTTTATTACATACAGTACTTATATTAATTTCAATAATATATGCTACAAAACTGTTTAAATTTAGATTAGACTATAAAGTTGTTAAATCTAAGTTGCAGAGAAGTAAAAAACAATTGGAAATACTTTACTATATTCGTGAAAACGGATACAATCATATTGGAAATAATACTGATCCTAATTTTCCACACAGAGAAAAATTTGAACCAAGTGATTTAAAAACAGAACTTAATACTATAGATGAATTCATTAACAATTTACCAAATTAATTATGAAAAAACAAATTTTAACTTTTGCAGCAATTACTTTAATGCTAATAAGTTGTGGGCCTAAAAAAATAGAATCTTGTGATTATAAGAAAGTTGCAGAGGAAGCGCTAGAAGATGAGTCAAGATATATTTGGAGTGAATATAATGGAAAAATTAATTATTTAGGTGCTCATGTTTTGAATAAGTCTGAATCCTTAACACTTCTTGAATTAGAGGAGTATCATGAGGATTTAGAAAATTATTCTGAGATAAGAAAAGCAATAGATCTTGGGTATCCTGTTATTGAATTGTATTATAATTTTGCTGCATATTCAAAACAAGTAACAATGTCTAGTGCTTATGCTAAAGGATACTATACTTGGTGGCAGTATGAAGGAAATTTATTGGAACCAAATACCGTTATTGGACAGACTATATATCATGTCCATGTGATACTACTGTAAATCCATATGGTTATGGAACATCATTTTACGGTCTAATTGACAATGAAATCCATAATTATACTTGGAAATACAGATATTCTACTTTTTTTGGTTTAACTCCACTTTTCCGTAACTTAATAAATAATCCTGATGGATATGATAGTGATTGGGAATTGAGAGATGTTAGAGAGGTGTATTTAGATTATGAAAATGAGATGATATTTGAATATAAAAAAGATACTACTTCAGAATATAGGAATGCTGATTGGTCTGAATGGAGAAGTTTAAGTGAATCTGAATTTATGAGTAGAGTAACTAATTTTGAAAATTCAAACTTTAATCAGAATATGATAGAATAGCAATAAAAAAGCCAGACATTTGTCTGGCTTTTTTTAAATCTCATATCTATTATCTAACTACTCATATCTATTTTACAATCCTCCGTACATAGTTTATTTTTTTTAATAAACCAGTTTAAGTATTTTGGTAGTTGGCTTGCTAAAAAATAAGGTAAATTGAGTAAAATATATTCTTTTCCATTTGGAGTTTTTAGTTGTTCTATTTTAAGTTCTCCCGCATACATTCTTACCGCATAGTGGTGTGTGCTTCTTTCAATAAATTGATGCAAGGATTTAAGAGATCCTGTACTCCCTGATTTTATTTCAATTGGGACAATTATATTTTCAAACTTAACTACTAAATCAACTTCTGAAGAGGTTTGATTTTTTTCTCTTACCCAAAAGTTTGGTTTGTATAGTTTTGTGCAGTGGAGTGCAATTAGTTCTTGTGCAATTAAATGTGGTATTATTGCTCCTCTGTAACTGTTGTTGAGGTCTTTTAGTTGTATCATTTCATTTTGTATCCCAAGTATATGGTTTAGTATTCCAGTATCTAAAAATTGTAACCTTGGTGATTTTTTTAGGTTTTCTTGTATTGGTGGTTCTAAGTTAGTGGTTGGGTATATTAGTTGTATAATTTTCGCATCATTTAAGTTTCTTAACGCCTCACCAATTTCTCGAGATTTATAGTTGGAATTTCCAAAATTTTGAAATTTTATTCTTTTGTCAACTTCAAAGGGAGCAGTATTAATAACATGTTTTATTATTTTTTTACTGGTTTTACTTTTCCCATATTTTTCTATATCTAGTTTGTAGGTTTCCCAAAGGCTTTCATAAATCCTATTTAAATTAATAAAACTGTTGCTTTTAATATATTCTTTAATTATTTCTGGCATTCCTCCAACAATTGCATAAGTATTAAAAAGTTCCAAAAGTGTATTGCTTGCGGTTGTTTTTAAGGGTATTGTATTGAGTGCTGTAGTTGCATTTTTATGATTTATAGCATTCAAAAATTCAGGAAAGGATAATGGAGATAAGTATAAAAATTCAACTCTTCCAACAGGAAGGCTATTTACATTTTCAAATGCAAATTCTAATAAAGAGCCTGCGGAAATTATGCTCAGGTTTGGATATTCCTCATAAAAATATCTTAAAAAATGAATCGCTTTTGATGATTCTTGAATTTCATCAATAAACAGGAGGGTTTCATTATAATTGTCAGTAAGGTTAAATTTTAAAAAGAGACTTTCAATAATTGTTTTAACATCATCATTATTATTGAAAATTTGAATATCTTTTTCTTTTTCTAAATTAAGATAAATGTATTGCTTATAGTTTTTAGAAAAATGATTAACAACTGTTGTTTTGCCAACCTGCCTTGCTCCTCTTAAGATTAATGGCTTTCTGTCATCTCTATTTTTCCACAGGGTAAGTTCTGTATATATGTCTCTTTTAAATATCATAATTGTTATATAATTAGGGCAAATATAATAAATAATTGTAAGATAATAATGGGTGTTTTATTTTTATTTTGTATTATAGTAAGTGGTGTAAGTTGTTTTTAATTTACTGTGTTGCATTTATCAGTTGAACACAGCACTTTCTAATATATCTTTATGTGGCTTTGCAAATCGTTATTATAAAAATTTGCTTGTAATTTTTAGTAAGCCCTTTTATTATTTCCTTCTATGTAGTTCATAAAGGCCTTATTCACCACTTTCACTCCTCCAGGAGTTGGGTAGTTTCCTGTAAAATACCAATCTCCTTTGTGGTTAGGGCAAGAAGCGTGTAAATCAGAAATAGATTGGTAGATAATTTCTACCTTTGCACTTGTTCCTTCAGGGGTTAGTAATTCACCTATCTTAGCTGAAATTTCCTCAGCAGTAAATGGCTTATATATTTCCTGTACATAATTCACCATTTCTTCTTTTGGTAAATGTGCTTGTGCTTTGCATTTATCGTAAGCCTCAGTAAGAATATTTTCTTGCTTGGTATCTTTCAATAATTCTATAGCTGCATTAAAAGCAATAAAATCACCCATTTTTGACATATCAATACCATAACAATCAGGATATCTAATTTGTGGAGCTGAAGAAACAACTACAATTTTCTTAGGGTTTAATCGGTCTAGTATTCTAATAATAGATTGCTTTAAGGTAGTTCCCCTTACAATACTATCATCTATCATTACTAGATTGTCGGTAGGTTTTACTGTGCCATAAGTTACATCATAAACATGAGCTACCAAATCATCTCTACTATCATCAGAAGTAATAAAGGTTCTAAGTTTTGCATCCTTAATTGCAATCTTCTCTGCTCTTGGAGATATTTCCATTATTTTTGCTATTTCATCATGACAAGGATTGTTTCCTAGTTCTTGAATCTTCTTGGTTTTTACTTCATTTAAGTAAGCATGGCAGCCTTTTAGCAATCCAAAATAAGACACCTCAGCGGTATTAGGTATGTAAGAAAAAACAGTATTTTTCACATCACAATCGATAGATTCTAACACCTTTGGGAAAATTCTTTTTCCTAATTCTAGTCTTTCATTATAGATATCCTTATCATTTCCTCTTGAAAAATAAATACGCTCAAACGAACAAGCCTTTCTTTCTAAAGGTTCTCTTACTTGTTTCTCTTTAATGGTACCATCTTTTTTTATAATTAGAGCATGTCCTCTTTTTATCTCTTTAACATCTTCAATTTGAATATTAAAAGAAGTTTGTATTACTGGTCGTTCTGATGCTACTACAACAATCTCATCATCAGCATAATAGTATGCTGGTCTAATAGCATTTGGGTCTCTAAGTGCAAATGCATCTCCGTGTCCAAATAGTCCACACATAACATATCCTCCATCCCAATATTTAGCGGATTGCGTAAGTATCTCTTGTATGTTTATTTCCTCTTGAATTACTTTTGTAATCTCTTTTTTAGAAAACTCATCTTTATGCTTGTAGTAAATTTCATCATTAGCTTCATCTAAAAAATGTCCAATTTTTTCCAAAATAGTTACTACATCAGCCATTTGTTTTGGGTGCTGACCCAAATCTACTAATTGCTGAAAAAGTTCGTCAACATTTGTCATGTTGAAGTTTCCTGCAAGTACTAAATTCCTTGTTTTCCAGTTGTTTTGTCTTAAAAAAGGATGGCATTGCTCTATGGTATTTCCGCCAAAAGTACCGTATCTTAAGTGTCCTAAAAAGAGTTCCCCAGTAAAGGGCAAATTTTCCTTCATCCACTGTACATCTGTTAACTTTTTAGGGTCGTTTTCTTCCAACTCAACAAACCTTTTATTTACTTGCTTAAACACATCTTGAATCGGGTTTGCATCAATTGATCTTTTTCTACTTATGTATCTTTTTCCAGGATTAACATCTAACTTTACATTTGCAATACCAACACCATCTTGTCCTCTATTATGCTGTTTTTCCATCAATAAATACATCTTGTTTAAGCCGTAAAAAGATGTTCCGTATTTCTTTTGGTAAAATTCTAAAGGTTTTAGCAATCTTAACATTGCTACACCACATTCGTGCTTAATTGAGTCGCTCATTTAGTAGATTTTGAGGGTGCAAAATTAAGCTTTATTCTCTAATATCTTCATTAATCCGTTAATTCCTGGATTTGTGTGAGTTTCTCCGTCCACTACAAGTGTTGGAATGATTCTTTTGCCATTATTTACTCTTTCCAGAAACTCAATAGCATCATCATTATCTGTAATAATAATGTATTCAAATTTTACTCCTTTTGATTCTAAAAAACTTTTAGCGTTTCTACAATCTGGGCACCAATCAGCACCATACATTTTAATCTTCATAATTTATTAAATTGAATTTATATTCTGTTCCATTTTGAATAATGTTGCACTTATTACAATGTGATAAATAAGTAAACTCAAATGGCTTTGTAGAGTCAAAATCTGAAGAGTTTACATCAAATAGACCTTCACATTCCAAATCTCCATATTCAGAAAATCTTCTAATTCTAAAAACAGAACCCTCTTTTTCTAAAGAAAACCATGAGCCAGCTCCTATTCCTCCAAGCCATTGAGCACTACTAGGAATTTTTTCTGCTTTTTTTGGTGCTAATGTTCTTCCTTTCATTTTTCAATACTTTTAAGATATGCTTTTACAGCATTTCTATTTATTTCTTCACAGCTCTCATTATCTACAATATAATAATTAGGATTAGCAATTCCTACATTTCTTTTTGGAGAGGGCGAAATACAAAAAGGATATTTTAATCTGAGTTTCTTTATTAAAGAAGGTTTTGTGGCTTGCATTATAGATGCGACAAAACGAGAGCAATTTGTACCATTTTTAATAAATGGCCCATAAGGAATTGCTCCTCTATTTTGTGTTTTCTTTGCATATTCGTATCCTCTTTTAAAATCTACTTCTGCCAAAATTGAAGCATACATTACCCCTTCTCCATGATTAGATTTATTCTTTGCAATCTCCAATAATATTGCCTCAATATTTTTGATTATGCCATTTTTACAATCAGCAATATTTTTTATTTTTAATTCATGATCCGTTATTTCATCTCGCACTCTTCCAAAGCCATTTGGGGTATGATATCTCCCATAATCAAAATAAAAAATCTTACCGTTTTCTGAATTTACAAGTAAAAGAGCAGAATGTCCAGCTCTATATTTCCCATTTTTTGTGATTCCAAAAGTTCTTGTAACAAAATCGTACCATCCTCCAGCTGATTCTACTAAAGATTCTGGCCAAGCCAATGGAATAATAAAATCTGTATTTCTCAATTTAATATGGGTTCGAATAATAAAATGTTTTTGACTTTGCAAAATAACATAAATTATTAAACTTTTTGTTATGATTTTTATGCTAATCCATTTGTTTGGACACATAAGATTTTATTTTGCTTATTAGAAGTTTCTTTCAGTTTGTATTATCTTTGTGGCATAAATAAATTTCAGATGAAAAAATATCTTTTGTTTTTACTGTGCTTTTTAGCTTTTTTGTTAGTAAAAAGTCAAGTGGTAATAAACGAATACTCTGCTGCTAATTACGATAGCTTTCAGGATAATTATGGAGAGTATGAGGATTGGATAGAAATTTATAACACAACAGGGGTAAATGTAGATTTAAATGGTTGGTATCTCTCAGACAAAGCTACAAATCTTACCAAGTGGCAGTTTCCTTCTTCTTTTATTGTACCTGCTGGGAACTCTATTTTAGTTTATTGTTCAGGAAGAGATGAAATAATAGGGGGAAATGCACACAGCAATTTTAAGCTGACCCAAACCAAAGGCAATGAAAAAATTATTTTAACCGATAATAGTGGAACAACTGTAATTGATTCTTTAACTGTTATTCCTAATCAAAAAGGAGATAGTAGAGGAAGAACTACAAATGGAGTAAATTCATGGAGTGTTTTTCAAACGCCAACTCCAGGAAATAATAATATTGGGGCAATGCAGGAATATGCTAACACTCCTGTTTTTTCTTTAAATTCAGGGTATTATGGGGCTTCTATTTCTTTAAGTATTACTTCTCCCGATCCTAATATTACAATTTATTATACCACAAATGGCGACTTTCCAGATAATACTGCAACCCAATATACTGGACCAATTACAGTCGGCTCAACACAAGTAGTAAAAGCAGTAGCTTATAGTTCCACTGCAAATATCCCTCAAAGTTTTATTACCTACAATACCTATTTTATAAACAGTACACACACTATTCCAATAATTTCCATTGCTGGAGATCAAGTAGATAATTTATTAAATGGAAATGGTTTTATCAGTCCACAAGGCACATTTGAATATTTTGATGCTACTGGGCAACTTATTGATGAAGCTACAGGAGAGTACAATAAGCACGGAAATGATTCTTGGGCTTATAATCAAAGGGGTTTTGATTTTATTACTAGAGATCAATTTGGCTATAATTATGCTATTAAAGATCAAATTTTCCCAAATAAAAGTAGAACTAAATTTCAAAGATTAATAATAAAAGCAGCTGCAAATGATAATTTTTCTTTTGAAGATGGTGCTCATATTAGAGATGGTTATGTTCATGCTCTATCACAAGCTGCTGATTTGAGAATGGATGAACGCTCTTACGCTCCATGCATTGTTTATTTAAATGGCGATTATTGGGGGGTGTATGAAATAAGAGAAAAAGTAGATGATCATGATTTTACTGATTATTATTACGATCAAGATAAAAACAACTTGCAATATTTAAAAACTTGGGGTGGTACTTGGTCAGAATACGGAGGCCCGGCCGCTCAAAATGATTGGGATACATTCAAGAATTTTGTTCTTGGTAATCCTATGTCCAATCAAGCAAATTATAATATCGCTAAAAGTCAATACAATACAGGTAGTTTGATAGATTATTTCCTACTAAATATGTATACCGTTTGTATGGATTGGCTCAATTGGAATACTTCTTGGTGGAGAGGAATGGATCCTAATGGCGACAAGAAAAAATGGCGTTACACTCTTTGGGATATGGACGCTACTTTTGGACATTATATTAATTATACTGGTGTGCCAAATACATCTCCTGCTGCCGACCCTTGTGATCCTAGTAGTTTGAATGACCCTGGAAATCAAGGGCATGTTCCTATTTGGAATGAAATGCTAACTAATCAAGAGTTTTTTGATGACTACATTAATAGGTGGTCGGATATGTCAAACACTTATTTTTCCTGCACTTATATGATATCTTTTTTAGATAGCATGATAAATATAATTGACCCTGAGATGCAAGGACAAATAAATAAATGGGGAGGTGGTACTTATGCCGATTGGCAGCAAAATGTACAGGATTTAAGAGATTTTATAAATCAAAGATGTAGTGCTATAAATGCTTCATTTGTTAACCCTTGTTATCCGCAACTTTCTGGTCCTTATAATGTAACGGTAATTATTAATGGAATTGGAGAGGTGAAAATGAGTGGAATTACAATTGACCAAAATAATTCTGGTTGGACTGGGCAATATTTTGGAGGTGTTACGCTTCCTTTTGAAGTAAAAAGTGGTACTTTTTATTATTGGGAAGTTGACCCTGTTAATACCTATGTATATGATTCTTTAGTGGATACTCTGGCTTTAAATTTATTAGGGAATGTAACTGTAACTGCACATTTCACGCCTCCTGTGGAATACCGAGATGTAGTATATCAAGTAATTCCCAATGGAACAAATACAACTATTGATGCAAATGGTACAGTTTTGAATGCTTTCCCTGCTACTGAAACTTATGTGCTTGGCGATACTGTTTTACTTACACCAACTATCGATCCTTTGTATTACTTTGATTATTGGCAGACCGATAGTAGTTCAATTTTACCAAACGCTAATACTGAGCAAGTGAGTTTTTACGCTAATTATCCGGATACTATTCGGCTTCATATTTTACTAAAACCAACAATTACTTCTTTTATTGGTGGCGGAGATACCCTTTGTGCAAATGAAAATGATTTAGCGCAGGTGTTAGTTGATTTTAATGGAATTGCGCCCTTTACTTTTGTATATGAAATTGATGGAGTAGCGCAAGCCCCAATTACAACTACTGATGACCCCTACATTATTTATACTAAAAAAGCTGGAGAATATACACTTCTATCTTATTCAGATGCTACAGGAGTTGGAATAACCTCTGGCTCAGCTTTTGTAATAGAAAACACGCCTCCAATAGCACAATTTAACATTAGCCCAGATGTTCTTACTATTAATTATCCAAGAGCTCATTTTATAGATAAATCAACAGGAAATATTGTAAATTGGATGTGGAATTTTGGGGACAATTCCTTTGATAGTTTAAGTTCCAATCCATATCATTTGTATGCCGATTCTGTAGGGTTATACCAAATAACAATGATTGTAACAGATAAGAATACTTGTACAGACACTACCTTTAATCAGCTTTGGGTTAAAGATGAATATTGGCTTTATATTCCAAATTCTTTCACGCCTGACTTAGATGGAATAAACGATAGATTCTGCATTAGCTATCACGCAATAAGGGAAGAAACTTTTACTTTTAATGTGTTTAACCGTATTGGGGAACTGATTTTCTCAACCAACAATATTCATGATTTAGATTGTGATAATGGATGGGATGGAAACCACAGGGAAAGCGGCAAAGAGTTGCCAATGGATACTTATGTTTATGAAATTTATTTCAAAGATTTTGAGGGTTGGAAACATCAAGATTTTGGTTACATCAATATAATTCGATAAGGGTTTTTAATAAGTGGTTTCCCCATTTCTTCTTTTTTTAAATCACTATCTTTACCTCCTAAAATAATTTAAATGAGCAATGTTGCAGAATGGGTAAAGCTATATAGTGATGACTTATATCATTGGGCGTATTATAAAACTTCCAAACAGGAAGTAGCTGAAGATTTAATACAAGAAACTTTTTTTTCTGCATTAAAATCAATTGACAACTTTAACGAAAAAAGTAGTGCTAAAACTTGGCTATTTTCCATACTCAACAATAAAATCATTGATTACTACAGAAAAAACAAGAAGGAAATTATGATTACCCAATCAGATTTAGAGAATGAAAAAGTGATTAATTGTTTTTTTGAAGTGCCTGGAAAATGGAAAGATGAGAACAATCCTTTAGATTGGGGAGAGTTAGATACACACCTTTTGGATAAAGAAGATTTTCAAAAAGTATTAGCTCTTTGCATTAATAACTTACCTAGTATTTGGAAAACAACACTTCAATATAAATACCTACAAAATAGAAAAGGAACAGAAATTTGTCAGGAATTAGGAATTAGTTCGACTAATTATTGGCAAGTGCTACACAGAGCAAAATTAAAATTAAGAGGATGTTTAGAAACAAAATGGTTTAACTCATGATGAAAAAAATAATGATCCAATTATTGCTATCTTGTCAAAAAGCAAGCGAGTTAACAGAAAAGAAAGCACTCTTTTCTATCATGTTGACTGAGCGTATTCAATTATTTTTTCATTTATTTATTTGTAAGTCCTGTAGTGCCTATAAACATCACTCCGTTAAGTTAGATGAGTTTCTTCAGAGAAGCCAAAAGAAGAATAAAACACTTCTTTCTGAAGATTTTAAGAATAATTTAAGTAATGTTTTAAAGAATAAATCATAAAATTTGTATAAATCTGTCAGGTTTTAAATTAAAGCCGACTATTAGTTCAGAAATAATAATATAAGTTTAAAAGATGAAAAAATGGATTATCAGAATTATAGTAGCAGGAATTTTAATTGGAGGAGCAACAGTTTTATATATATTTAATGCCCCGCATAGAAACGCACAAAACATTGATGCTGAATTTACAATTAATGCCTCTGCATTGGCTTTTGAATTTATTAATGATAAAAATTTAGCAAACAATACTTATCTTTCGGAAGATGGCGATTCTAAAGTGGGAATTGTAGTTGGAGAAATTGTTGAAACTGGGGAAAATGCAAAAGGAGAAACTTATGTAATCTTAAAAAATAATAATCAAGAAGTAGGGGTACAATGTGCTTTTACTGAAAAATTAGAACTTACAATTGGCTCTACTCTAAAAGTAAAAGGGGTTATTCGTTCAGGAGCTGAATATGATGAGGATTTTGAAGAATACATTGATGTAATAATGGAGCAATGCGCAATAATTAATAACTAAATAAAAACAATTAAAAATGAAAACAATTAAAAAATTAAACATCTTAGCAATGGCACTTTTAGTGTCAACTGGAGTTTTTGCACAAAAGCAAATCACAAAAACAGCACATGTAAATATCTTTTCCAGCACAGTAGCTGAAGATATTTCAGCTGATAATTATGTAACAATGACATCTATAAATACCGAAACTGGAGAGATGCTTTTTTCAATTCCTGTACAAGGTTTTGAGTTTAAAAAATCAATGATGCAAAGGCATTTCAATAATTCAAATTTTATGGACTCTAAGCAGTTCCCAAAAATAAAATTTAAAGGAAAGATTGATGATTTATCGAAAGTTGATTTTACTAAAGATGGAGAATATACTGTAACTGTTAGTGGCGATTTAACCATTAGAGCTGTTACAAAATCAATTACTGAAAAAGGAACGATTTCAATTGCTAATGGAAAAATTACAACTACATCTGTATTTATTGTAAAAGGAATTTTTGACTATGGAGTAGGGAAACCAACTAGCAAGAAAAAAGCCAACAATGTAGCTGAAAATATTAAAGTAACTGTAAAAGCCCAGTTTTAAATACTCATTTGGGGAGTTACTACTAAATAAACAATTCGAAATATGGAATGGTATATTCCTATAACTATTTTTGCCAGGAATTGGAATGAGAGGAATACAGTGTTCTATGCATGAAATGACTAGAGAAAAATTAATGATTATTAAAAGTATTTAAAAAGCAAACTTATGCCAAGAATTAAAGTAATAGAACATGAAAATGCTGAAGGGGTTTTAAAAGATATTTATGATGATTTAGTAAATAAAAGAGGAAAACTTGCTGAGGTACATAAAATACAAAGCTTACGCCCAAAAAGCATTGTAAAACACATGGAACTCTACCTAGAAATTATGTTCTCAAAAAGCGAACTTAGTAGAGCTGAAAGAGAAATGATAGCAGTAGTAGTTTCAAAAAATAATAATTGTGAATACTGCCAAATTCATCATGCTGAAGCACTTAATAATTATTGGAAAAATGATGAAAAGATTGCTCTTTTCAAAAAAGATTTTAACAAAATAGATTTATCTGAAAAAGAAATAGCACTTTGTCATTATGCAAGAACTCTAACTATATCACCCTTTGAAGCAAAAGAAAATGACCAAACTATTTTGCTAAAATGTGTTGGTTTGAGTGATGCTGCAATTTTAGACGCAACACTCGTTATTGCTTATTTTAATTTTGTTAACAGAATAGTTTTAAGTTTAGGAGTGGATATTGAGCAGGATTCTGGAAAGGGATATAATTACTAATTTAATGAAAAAAATAATTTTATTATTTTTTATCTTCACTAATTCTATTTTTGCCCAGAATTTTCAAATTACTGAAGTTGGGAATCTCCCTGTAAAAGTAGCCAATAATGCAGTTTGTGAGGGATTTATTAATGGGAATCCTTATTTATTCTCATTTGGAGGAATTGATAGTACAAAAATTTATTCAGGAATTCACTTAAAATCTTATCGCTACAATATTCAAACAGGAACAGTTTTACAAACTCCTGATTTGCCCGATTCACAAGGGAAAATTGCAGCTGCAGCAAGTAGAATTGATAGTGTGATTTATATTATTGGGGGCTATCATGTAAGTGCAAATGGCAGTGAGGTTTCTTCTAATAAAATTCATAGATATAATATTAATACAAATGCTTTCCTTACTGATGGAACTGATATCCCTATTGCTATTGATGACCATGTGCAAGCAGTTTGGAAAGATAGTTTAATTTATATTATAACAGGATGGAGTAACAATGGAAATGTGCCAAATGTTCAGCTTTACAATCCGTTTTTGGATAGTTGGACTGCAGCAAGCCCCACTCCAAATAATAATAATTATAAATCTTTTGGAGCCTCTGGAACTATTATAGGGGATACTATTTATTACTTTGGGGGAGCATCTATGGTAGGGGCATTTAATGTTCAAAATCAATTAAGAAAAGGAGTTATAAATCCTAATAATCCTACTGATATTTCTTGGAGTTTTGAAATTCCTGAGAGTCAAATTAAAGGTTACAGAATGGCTTGTACGAGAGTAAATAATCAAATTCATTGGATTGGAGGAAGCGGAATTACTTATAATTTTAATGGAATTGCTTATAATGGAAGTGGTGGCGTTCCAACAATTAATCGTGATTTATATTTTGATTTTCAAACTAGTAGTTGGCTTACAAACTCTGCAATTATTCCTATGGATTTAAGAGGTATCGCAAATGTAAATGATAGTGTAAAATACATTGCTGGAGGTATGATTTTAAACCAAGAAGTAACAAATAAAATCTATAAATTAGAGTGGTCAAACACTATCACTTCCATTAAAGAAAGCGAAAATGATTACACTATTTTTCCAAATCCATCAAACGGAAATTTTCAAATTAAAGCATCTTCAAACTTAAAGAATATTACAATCTTAAATACTCTTGGGGGGGAAGTTTTTTCTGCAAAAAATATTTCTGAGAAAAACATTAATATAGATGTAAGATTTCTCTCAAAAGGAACTTATATTATAAAACTAAATGAGCTAAAAATAACTGAAAAGTTACTTATTTATTAATTTATGAAAAATATTATCTCCATTCTTATTTTACTAATAACCTTAAATAATTTTATTATGGCACAAACTGCAAAAGATTTAAACGGATTAAAAGTAGGCGAAAAAGCCCCATTCTTCACAGCTAAAGACCAAAATGGGAAAGAATTTTCATTAGAAACAGAATTACAAAAAGGAGCTGTTGTAATAATTTTTTATAGAGGACAATGGTGCCCTATTTGCAATAAACATCTTAGTAATTTACAGGACTCATTAGAATTGATTTATGAAAAAGGAGCTACTGTAATTGCAATTTCTCCTGAGAAATCAGAATTTCTACTAAAAACACAAAAGAAAACAAAGGCAGAATTTACTTTGCTGTATGATGAAGATTATAAAATAGCAAAGGCCTTTGATGTGATTTTTAATCCAACTAAAATGCAACTATTTATGTATAATAAATTATTGCGTGCAGATTTAAAAAATGCACAAACTGATGATAGTGAACAATTACCCATTCCTGCAACTTTTGTAATTAATAAAGAGGGTATTATTATTTGGAGACATTTTGATCCGAACTACAAAAAACGCTCCTCTGTAAATGCTATTTTAGACGCTTTAAACTAAGGGATAAAAAACTTTGTATCGCTTAAATCCCTTAATTTAAAAAAGTAAATTCCTGTTGGAAAGCTATTTACATCTAAATTGAAAGTAGTACCATTTATTGTTTCTGAAACAACTTTTTTTCCAGCAATATCAAAAAAAGAAATATCTTCTTTAGCGTAAGAATCTTCAAAAATAAAACTTATTTGCTTTGCATTTATTCTTATGTGATATCCATTTTTGAATTCTAAATACTCTAAACATTTTGCAGATGAATTGCCCTGCAAACCCAATATTACTCTATAACAATTTTCTACATTTTTTACAGGAAAGCTATCAATAAAAAAATAAGGTTCAATATCTACTCCGCCACAAGTCCCTGCAATATGTCCGATTTGTGTAAAGTTTTTTTTATCTGTTGAGCGTTCAATATCAATTCCAAAACAAGTATTTCCAGCCAATATTTCCCAATCCAAACGAACAAATTCTGAGGTGCTAACTAATCTAATCTCATTCATTAAATTGTCGGCAGATTGAGCATAAAGAAAGTGAGTAAGAAAAATAAAAACTGATGTTATGCTTACTCTTTTTTTCACTTTTTCTTCCTTATTAAGTTTTCATTTTTCCTAACAAAGTCTTCTAATATATTAAAGAAATTCAATATGTCTGTTTCTTTATTTTCGGCATTTATAGTAACCAATCGGACAAACGCCTCTCCTTTAAAAGATCCATAGCCTACTAATAATTTTTGTGATTCGTATAATTTTGTACATAAATCTATTGCATCATAATCTTTATAGTTAAAACACACCGATAAGGAGTTATTAAAACTATACAGAGTATAATTTGAATTATTTCTCACATAATTTCTTGCTATTTTTGAAGTTTCAAAAAGGTGCTCAACAATATTAGCCAATCCATTTGTTCCTACAGCTTTCCAAAGCGTCCAAAACTTTAAAGCATCATTTCTTCTACCACATTGAAAAGAAGTTTTCCCTAAATTATAATCATCCAAATCAGTTTGATACAAATAATCAGCAGTATTATTAAATGAATTAAAAAGGTGCTTTTTATCTTTTATCAGTAAAATAGAGCAGGTTAGTGGTGTTCCAAGCATTTTGTGAGCATTAAAACTAAAAGAATCTGAATTTTCTATCCCTTCTAATAAGTGTTTATATTTTGAGCTAAAAATAACTGCTCCTTGATAAGCTCCATCTACATGTAGCCAAATCTTATATTTTTTACATATATTACTTAGCTCTTTTACAGGATCAAAAGCACCCAAAACTGTTGTTCCAGCTGTTGCGTTTACATAAAATGGAACAAATCCATTAGCAATATCCTCTTTTATTTTTTCTTCCAAATTTTTTGGAATCATTTCGCCTTTTTCATTACAATTTATATAATGTAAATTGTGTCTGCCAAGCCCTGAAAATGACATATTTTTGGCATTAGAATAATGTGATTCTGATGATGTGTAAGCAATCATCTTTTTACTTAATCCGTTATTTCTAATTTCTAAATCTTTTTTATCTCTAGCCATTATTAAGGCCATAAAATTACCCATAGAACCTCCAACAGGAAAAGTGCCATCTGAATTATTATTATAACCAATAAGTTTACAAATTTGTGCTATAATTTCTTTTTCAATGCCAATTTGAGGACCTGCAACTTTGTAAGTTGCCATACTTGTATTTAACATTACAGCTAATAAATCTCCTAATACCGCTTTGCTATTTCTCCCTCCCCAAAGCTGATTAAAAAATCTATTACTTGCCGTTCGTGGGGTTTTCGAAACTAAATCTTTTAGCACTTTTGTAAATTCCTCATTTATACAAGGGTCATCTGCTAGGGAAAGATCAAGTTTATTGTAAAGTTCCTTAGCTTTAATTGGAATAGATACAGGGTTTTCTTGCTCCTGTTTTAGAAGCTCCTCTACTATGGAGTTAAAAAGTAATAAGTCTTCACGCATTTCTTTAGGTGTCTTTTCTGTTTTATTTAGTGGAGATAGTGGGATTCGAACCCACGACTTCTTGCATGCCATGCAAGCACTCTAGCCAACTGAGCTATACCCCCAAAACCTGATGGCAAACTTAAAGGAAATTCCTTACTTTTTGGTAATGATTTCATCTCAAATTAAAAGTAGGAAAATCAATCGTTATATTTAATAATCAAAAAGTATCTTTGCACACATTATATTAAACAATAAACATGAGCAAATTCAAGGAATATAAAAGGTTAAGTTTGTCTAACACACATAAAGAAGTGTTAGAAAATTGGAGAAAATCTGATGTTTTTAATAAGAGTATTGAAAGCAGAAAAGGAAATCCTACTTTTACTTTTTATGAAGGTCCTCCATCAGCAAATGGAATGCCAGGAATACACCATGTAATTGCCCGTACAATTAAGGATTTATTTTGTCGCTATAAAACGCTACAAGGTTTTCAAGTAAACCGAAAAGCAGGATGGGATACTCACGGACTTCCTGTTGAACTTGGAGTAGAAAAAGAACTAGGAATTACAAAAGAAGATATTGGATCAACAATATCAATTGAGGATTATAATAAGGCTTGCCGTACCAATGTAATGAAATACAAAGGTAGCTGGGAAGATATTACTGAAGAAATGGGTTATTGGGTGGATATGCAAAATCCTTATGTAACTTATGATAACAAATACATTGAAAGTGTTTGGTGGTTACTTGGAAAAATGCACTCAAAAGACTTGCTTTATAAGGGGCATACTATCCAGCCTTTTTCGCCAAAAGCAGGAACAGGATTAAGTACCCATGAGCTTAATCAGCCTGGTTGCTATCGTGATGTGAAAGATACTTCAGCAATAGCGCAATTCAAATTAGTAAAGAATGAAAATACAGACTTCTTATTTAACCAGACTAAAAATGATATCTATTGCTTAGCATGGACAACAACTCCATGGACTTTACCCTCCAATACTGCACTAGCTGTTGGAAAAAAAATTGATTACCTTTTGGTTGAAACATTAAACCAATATACAGGGAAACCTATAACCGTAATTGTAGCAAAAGATTTATCAGAAAAATACTTTACAAGTGAAAATGCTGAACTAAAGTTTGAGGATTATGTAGTTGGGAAAAAGAATTTACCATTTAATATCATCTCAGAGTTTAAAGGGGATGAATTATCAGGATTAAGGTACGAACAACTCTTACCTTACGCTCAGCCAGAAGATGGTGATGCTTTTAAAATTATTTTAGGAGACTTTGTAACTACTGAAGATGGTACTGGAATTGTGCATTTAGCACCAAGTTTTGGGGCAGATGACAATAGGGCTTGTAAGCAAAATGGAATTGGTAGTTTAACACTAGTAAACAAGCAAGGAAAATTTGTTGATGAAGTTACTGATTTTGCTGGAATGTATGTAAAAGATGAATTTTATACTGATGAGGATGAAAAGCCAAAACTTTCTGTTGATGTACAAATTGTCATCAAATTAAAAGGAGAAAACCTCTGTTTCAAATCAGAAAAATACGAACACTCTTACCCTCATTGTTGGCGTACAGACAAACCAATCCTATATTATCCAATGGATAGTTGGTTTGTAAAAACTACTGACTATAAGGATAGAATGTTAGAGCTTAACAAAACAATTAATTGGAAGCCAAAGTCAACTGGTGAAGGAAGGTTTGGTAAATGGTTAGAAAATTTAGTGGACTGGAATTTATCTCGATCAAGGTTTTGGGGAATTCCTATTCCAATTTGGAGAACAGAAGATGGAGATGAAGAGATTTGTATTAGTTCGATAGAAGAACTAAAATCAGAAATTGAAAAATCAATTGCTGCAGAAATTATGACAACTAATCCTTTAGCTGATTTTGTTGTTGGGGATATGTCAGAAGAAAACTATAATTCTTTTGATTTGCACAGACCTTATGTTGATGATATAATTTTAGTTTCTAAGGATGGAAATCCAATGAAAAGAGAGCTTGACTTGATAGATGTTTGGTTTGATTCTGGCTCAATGCCTTATGCTCAATTGCATTATCCTTTTGAAAATAAAGAAATATTTGAACAAAACTATCCTGCTGATTTTATTGCTGAGGGAGTTGATCAAACAAGAGGTTGGTTCTTTACTTTGCATGCAATCTCCACTATGCTTTTTGATTCTGTTGCTTATAAAAATGTAATTTCTAACGGATTAGTTCTGGACAAGAATGGGAATAAAATGTCCAAGCGACTAGGAAATGCAGTGGATCCTTTTATGACAATTGACAAATATGGTGCTGATGCTACTAGATGGTACATGATTTCCAATGCTCAACCATGGGATAATTTAAAGTTTGATGAAAGTGGGATTGTTGAGGTTCAAAGGAAATTCTTTGGTACATTGTATAATACTTACTCTTTCTTTGCGCTTTACGCAAATATTGATGGCTTCAACTACTTGGAAGATGATGTTCCTTTAAATGAAAGAACAGAGTTGGATAGATGGATTTTATCAGAGTTAAACACTTTAATAAAGGAAGTTGAAGGCAATTATGAAGACTATGAACCAACAAGAGTTGCTCGTTTAATTCAGGATTTTGTGATAACTAAATTGAGTAATTGGCATGTTCGATTGAGTAGAAGACGCTTTTGGAAAGGAGAGTATAATACTGAGAAAGTTTCGGCTTATCAAACGCTTTTTGAGTGCCTGGAAAAAGTAGCTTTACTTGCCTCACCTATCGCCCCATTCTTTATGGATCGTTTGTTTCAAGACTTGAATAATATCAGTAAAAGGCATACTGTTAATTCTGTGCATTTAGTTGATTTTCCAGTTTCTGAAAAATCAGTAATTGATACTGATTTGGAAAGACGAATGGACTTGGCTCAAAACATTACATCTTTAGCCTTGTCCCTAAGAAAAAAAGAGAAATTAAGAGTTCGGCAACCACTCCAAAAAATTATGATTCCAATTTTAGATAGAAAAATGAAAACTGATATTCAGGAAGTTTCTGGAATTATCCAAAGCGAAATAAATGTAAAGGAAATTACATTTTTAGATGAAAACTCTACTATTTTAACAAAGAAAATAAAGCCTAATTTTAAAACTCTTGGTCCTAAATTTGGAAAAGATATGAAGTTAATTGCCTCTAAAGTTGGACGATTTTCTGCTGAGGACATTCAAAATATTGAAAAAAATGGTACTCATAAAATTTCTAATGAAATTACAATTGACTTATCAGATGTAGAAATAACCTCTGCAGATATTCCTGGTTTTAGTGTTGCAACAAACAATGGTGTAACGGTTGCTTTGGATATTACGCTATCAGAAAAATTAAAGGAAGAAGGATTGGCTAGAGAATTTATAAATCGTATACAAAACCTCAGAAAAGATAGCGGTTTTGAAGTAACTGACAAGGTAAATATTATGGTTGAAAAAAATGAAGCAATAACAAGCGCCATTAACAATAATTTAGATTATATTTGTAATGAAACTCTAGCAGATACATTAAGTTTTATTAAAGATGAAAGTTTCAATGGAGAAATAATAGAACTAATTAATTCGATAACCGTAACAGTTAAAATAATAAAAAATTAGGAACTATGGCAAATAAAAATACTTACACAAACAAAGAGCTTAAAGAATTTAAAGATTTGATTCTTGAAAAAATTAAAAGAGCAGAAGAAGATTTATCTCTTTTGAAAAGTGCTTACGCCAATGATGCCGATAACGGAACTGAGGACACTTCCCCTACTTTTAAAGCCTTTGAAGAAGGGTCCACTACTCTTTCTAAAGAAGAGAATATGAAACTTGCTATGCGACAAGAAAAATTCATAACCAATCTGAAAAATGCACTTATCAGAATTGAAAATAAATCTTATGGCGTGTGCAGAGTTACAGGGAAATTAATTTCAAAAGAGCGGTTGAAATTAGTGCCTCACGCCACACTTAGTATTCAGGCAAAGAAAATGCAATAATTTCTTTTGAAAAAAATCTTTTTAACCTCTTTTATTCTTCTTGTTTTTGATCAAATTTTGAAATTTTGGATAAAAACAAATATGTTTTTAGGGCAAGAATACCAATTTTTTGATTGGTTTATAATACATTTTACTGAGAATAATGGTATGGCATTTGGCATGGAATTTGGGGGTGATTTTGGAAAAACTTTGCTTACAATTTTCAGAATTATTGTTGTAATTGTTGGTGTTTATTATGTTAAATCGTTAGTGAAACCTGAACTCCCTAATGGTGTTTTAATTGCTCTTGGACTTATAATTGGAGGGGCAATTGGGAATATAGTAGACAGTACTTTTTATGGACTTATTTTTAATGATAGTTATAATAATGTAGCTACTTTTTTACCCGAAAGTGGAGGATATGCTTCTCTTCTGCACGGAAAGGTGGTAGATATGTTTTATTTCCCTTTAATAAATTCTCATTTTCCTGATTGGTTTCCTTTTTGGCCTGGGGAGCATTTCATTTTTTTCAGACCGGTTTTTAATATAGCAGATGCGGGAATTTCTGTTGGAATTATTATGATTTTACTTTTCTACAGAAAAGAATTTAGTTAAGATTTATTTCTCTGCATATCCCCATAAATACTTCCTTTTATACTTTTTCGTTTAGAGTGTTTTTTAAAATATTTTTCATTAATTTTTCTAAGCACCCCATAAGTTTTGAATTTCAAAGTACTTAAATATGGTACATTTACCCTGCCCCATTCAGATGGGAAAGAATAATTATACTTTGCTAGGAAAGGACCAAAAACTGAGATGGTTTGTTGCTTAATGTCATTCGTATAATAAGCTAACATATCTTTCTTTTTCCCAGCTGTTTTATTTGCAACAGGTAAGGGTCTTGGGCTTTCTACTCCCGCTTTTTTAAGGGCCAATAAATAATCATCCGCAATGTTTTCATACTTTATTACAAAATCACACTCATCTATTGTTAAAGAAGAAAAATTATCATAAGGTTTTTTATGAAACCTTAAAAAATACTCTTGGAAAGTAGCATTATTTTCATTGATAAAATTAAATCTTGCTCTGTGTTGTTTTGTTATATGCCCTCCATTTTCAGTAAACAATTCCGGATTTGTAAAGTTTCCTTTTGCGTTAGTTTTCATTTTTTCATAAACTGTAACAGCAATTTCCATAGGATTTCTCAGCACTGCAAAAATAAAATATTTGCTTTCTTCCTTAGTAGCTACCTTTTTAAACTCATGATATAATGAGTGTTTTCTTAAGTATGGCTCACCCTCATATTGTAAATGTAATTCTTTAGAAATAGCAGAAGAAGCCGAGAACGGAAGTCCAATAAAAAGGAATTTATATTTATGACTAATTATCATTTATAGTAAATTATTTTTAAACAAAAATTCGGCAATTTGAACAGTATTTGTAGCAGCCCCTTTTCGTAAATTGTCTGAAACTATCCACATATTTAAGGTGTTTTTTTGAGAAAAATCTCTTCTTATTCTTCCTACAAAAACGGCATCTTTTTTGTGAGAAGTTATTGGCATGGGATATTCATTATTTACAAGATTGTCAACAACTTCAACTCCTTCCATTTGATTTAATTCAAAACGAACCTCATCCAAATCAAAGTCATTTTCAAAGGTTATATTCACACTTTCTGAGTGCCCACCAACAACAGGAACTCTCACGGCAGTTGCCGAAACTTCAATATTTTTATCTAATATTTTCTTGGTTTCATTAGTGAGTTTCATCTCCTCTTTGGTGTAACCATTCTCAGTAAAATCATCACAATGAGGCAGAGCATTTTGGTAAATTGGATGAGGGTAAGCCATCTCTCCTGCTATGCCTGCTTCTTCATTTTCTAACTGCCGAACTGCTTTTATTCCAGTACCACTTATGGATTGATAAGTAGAAACCACCACCCTTTTTATCATAAATCGTTTGTGCAAAGGAGCCAAAGCCATTACCATTTGAATAGTGGAGCAATTCGGATTAGCAATAATCATATCCTCTTTTTCAAGTTCAGCACCATTTATTTCTGGGACAATTAATTTATGATTTTCATTCATTCGCCAATAGGAAGAATTATCAATTACTTTGCATCCTTTTTCTGCAAATTTTGGCGCCCAAATTTTAGAAATTTCACTGCCAGCAGAAAATAATGCCAAATCAACTTCTGTTTCTAATAAATCCGAAAGGGATATAATTTCATAACTTTTCCCCAAATAATTTATCTGTTGTCCGCAAGATTTCTCAGAAGCCACTAGTACTAACTCTGTTATATAAAAATCTCTTTCAGAAAGAACCTCTAACATCTCTCTGCCTACCATTCCTGTTGCGCCAACAATTGCTAATTTCATATGTAAAACTATATTTCTAAAAGTCATATGGAAGGCTAAAAATTCGAGCCTTTCATTTTGCTTATTTTTAATCCCCCAAAAATAGTATATTTACACACTATGAGAAAACACTTACTTACTTTTATATTTTTAGCACAATCCCTAATGGGATTTTCACAATTTACTGATAATTTTTCTGATGGAGATTTTACAAATAACCCCGTTTGGAGTGGTGATGTTGGAAATTTTGAAGTAGATACTGCTTTTAAATTACACTTAAATGATACAATTGCAAATACATCTTATCTATCAACTCCTAGCCAGGCAATTATAAATGGGATTTGGGAGTTTGAAGTAAAAATGGCGTTTTCCCCATCAACTTCAAATTTTGCTAAAGTGTATTTGATTGCTGATAAGCAAGATTTGAGTGGGAATTTAAACGGTTATTTTGTAAAAATTGGCGGACAAAGTGAAAGTGTTGATGATGTAAGTTTATATGTTCAAAACGGGAGTACTGAAACAAAAATAATTGATGGAACTGATAGTTTAGCCGCTACAAACCCTGATTTTAATGTTAAAGTTATAAGGGATAGTCTTGGGAATTGGGAGTTGTTTTTAGATACTTCAATCGCCTTTTTTTCAGAAGGAATTGTCTTTGACAATAGCATTACATCATCCAACTATTTTGGAGTATATTGTAAATACACCTCCACAAGAGCCGATAAATTTTGGTTTGATAATTTTATAATTAGTGGAGATTCCTCTAACTACATACCTCAAAATATCAATGCAAACGAAATTGTCATCAATGAAATATATGCCGACCCTACCTCATCCATTGGCTTGCCAGAATACGAATACATTGAACTTTACAATAACACAAATTCAACAATTGATTTAACTGATTGGACCATAACTATTGGATCAACCGAGAAAGTTTTTCCTCCATCAATTATTGAGCCAGATAGTTTTGTGATTTTAATAAAAGAAAGTGTTATTGATTCTTTTTCAAACAATATTTCAAAGATTGGCTTTTCTTCTATTTCTCTAACAAATGGCGGTGCAGATTTAATCTTAAAAGACAACAATGGAAAAACTATAAATGCCATTTCCTATACTGATAAATGGTATAATGATGATAATAAAAATGATGGAGGTTGGAGTATTGAAAGAGTAAATCCTAGTTTATTTTGTGAAGGAATAAATAACTGGAGGGCATCTATTGCAAACATTGGAGGAACGCCTGGAAAAGAAAATTCTGTTTATGGAGAATCGGTTTATATTGATGATTTCAGAATTACAAAAGCATATATTGTTGATAGCAATAAAGTTAAAATTCACTTCAATAAAAGCCTAGATAGTTTGATTTTAGTGGATATTTCTTTCTTTGAGATAAATGGAAATATTCCAATTTTAAGCAATCCAACTGCTCCTTTTTATAAAAGTACAATACTTGCTTTTCCCTTTAGTTTTTTCACTAACACCACTTATTCAATTGCAGCAAATAACTTAATGGATTGTTCTGGAAATACGATAAGTAATGCTGTGCAATTTGGTGTTCCTGATTCTGTATTGGAAAATGAAATTGTGGTTAATGAGGTGCTGTTCAATCCAAAAGATAATGGGGTTGATTATGTTGAGCTGTATAATAATTCCAACTCATTTTTTGATTTGAAGAGTTTGCAAATTGCTAATTTTGAGTTTTCTGAATTTGAGAATAAAAATATTGCTAATAACCAAAAAGTAATAACAGATGAAACTATTCTTTTCCCACCAAAATCTTATTTGGTTTTAACTACTGATACTGCAAAAGTAAAAGCTCAATATTCTTGTGAGAATCCATATGATTTTATTGAGGTGGAAAGCATGCCTACTTTATCAAATGATACTGGAACTATTTGCATTGTTCATCAATCTTTAAATCAGATTATTGATGCTTTCGCTTATTCTGAAGATATGCATTTTACACTTTTAGAAACAGAGGATGGAGTGAGTTTGGAGCGTTTAGATTTCAATTCAAAAACACAAAATAGTAGTAATTGGCACTCAGCTGCAAGTACTGTTGGTTTTGGAACGCCAACTTACAAAAATTCTCAAATGTACATCAGTCAAAGTATTGGAGAAGTGAATGTTGACCCTAAATCCTTTACTCCCAACAATGATGGAAATAAAGATATATGCAGTATCAATTGGAATTTTAGCAAAACAAACTTGATGGCAACTATCAAGATTTTTGATAGTGAAGGAAGGCTTGTAAAGAACCTTATAAATAATCAAATGATTGGAAATTCTGGAAATATAACTTGGGATGGAACATCAGAAAATGGATTTCAGTTAAATACAGGAATGTATGTCATTTGGATGGAAGTTTTCTCAGAAAATGGGAGTGTAGAGAGGTTTAAAGAGGTGGTTGTTCTTAGTAGATAATGTCAGCCCCAATTCATATAGCAGAAATTATAAAAATCATTCCTCAAAATGCTGGGGTATATCAATATTTCGACAAAAAAGGGAAATTGCTTTATATTGGAAAAGCTAAAAACTTAAAAAAGAGAGTTAGTTCCTATTTTACAAAACAGCAAGAGCATGGTAGAACAAGAGTTCTAGTCAGTAAGATTCAAGATATAAAATATGTAGTTGTTGAAACTGAAATGGATGCTTTGCTTTTGGAAAATAATCTCATAAAAAAGCATCAGCCTAAGTACAATGTGATGTTGAAAGATGGGAAAACTTACCCCTGGATTTGTATTAAAAATGAACCATTTTCTAGAGTTTTTCAAACTAGAAATGTGATAAAAGATGGTTCTTTATATTTTGGGCCGTATACTTCTGTTCGGCTTGTAAAAACGCTTTTGGATTTCTTTCATCAACTATATCCTTTAAGAAATTGTACTTTAAGTCTTTCTGAAAAAAACATCAAAGCAAAGAAGTTTAAGGTGTGTTTGGAATACCATATGGGAAATTGTTTAGGTCCTTGTGAAGACAAGCAATCTGAGGAAGAATATCAATTAGGAATTGAGCACATCAAACAAATAATAAAGGGAGATATAAAATCTGTAATTAAGCATTTAAAAACTGCAATGATTGATTTCTCTGTTAAAATGGAGTTTGAAAAAGCACAATCAATAAAAGAAAAAATTGACTTGCTCAACAACTATCAGGCTAAATCTACCATTGTAAATCCAAAAATTAATGATATTGATGTGTTTACTATTCTCCTGGATGAAGATACTGCTTTTGTCAACTATTTAAAAATAAATTCAGGTGCAATTATTCAAGCACATACTTTGGAGTTAAAGAAAAAACTTAATGAAACAGAGGAAGAATTATTACAATTAGCCATAGTGGAATTAAGGCAAAGGTTCAATTCTACTTCCAAAACAATTTATTGTTCCCACTCTTTAGAAAATGTTTGGGAAGGTTTAAGCATTACCATCCCTAAAATAGGCGACAAGAAAAAACTAATTGACCTTAGTTTGAGGAATGCTAAATACATGCAATTGGACAAGAAAAAGCGAAACATTAACAATATTGAACGCCAAGATAATAAGCGAATTTTGGAGCAACTCCAAAAGGATTTAAAATTATTAGAGCGCCCAAGACATATTGAGTGTTTTGATAATTCCAATATTCAAGGTGCAAATCCTGTGGCTGCTTGTGTGGTGTTTAAAAATGCAAGGCCAAGTAAAAAAGATTACCGCCATTTTAATATTAAAACTGTAGTTGGTCCTGATGATTTTGCATCTATGGAAGAAGTTGTTTATAGAAGATACAAACGGCTTTTAGAAGAAAAGAAGTCTTTGCCAGAATTGATTGTGATTGATGGTGGAAAAGGACAACTAAGTTCAGCAGTAAAGAGTTTAGAGAAATTAAAATTGAGAGGAAAAATAGCCATTATTGGAATTGCAAAACGATTGGAGGAAATCTATTTCCCTGGTGATAGTGTGCCTCTTTATTTGGATAAACGCTCAGAAAGTTTGAAGTTGATACAACAATTAAGAGATGAGGCCCACCGCTTTGGAATTACGCACCATAGAAAGCAAAGAGGAAAAGGTAGTCTTGGAATTTCATTAGATAAAATTGAGGGGATAGGACCTAAAACGGTAGAACTCCTTATTACTCATTTTGGTTCAGTTAAAAAAGTAATGGCTGCAAAAAAAGAGGAGTTGGAAAAGTTGATTGGGAAGAGCAAGGCTGAGAAGATTTTTACATACCCCCACCCCTCTTTTTAGAGGGGGCTTATTGATGACCTTATTCTTTTGATAATAAATTAAAATATGGGGATAACAAAATTCTGTTTGAGTGTAAGCGAGTTTAATTTTGTTCTATATTTTATGTTTCTTATCGATTAAAAGAATTAAGTCTTGAATTTTTGGTTCGTTTTATTTCAAGACAAAATGAACAAAAAAAGAACTTGGCGATCTTTCATTTCATTCAAGATGACAAATATATTTATAACCCTTTAGTTAAGTTAAAAAAAGTGATGGATGTAGAAAAGGAAGATATAGAAAGAGTAAAGCTTCTAAAAGCTTCCAAAATCTTATAAACTATCAAAAGGACTTTTAACTTTTAATAAGGTTGGTGTTGCAATGTGCGTATAAATCATAGTGGTATTCAGGCTATTATGACCTAATAATTTCTGAATAATTCGAACATCAACCCCATCTTCTAAAAGGTGAGTAGCATAACTATGGCGTAAAGTATGAGGTGTAGCATGTTTAATAATTTTTGATTTTTTAACAGCTTTGTTAAACACTTGTCGTGTGCTGGTGGTAGTATATTTCCCTCCTTTTTGCCCTTCAAACAAATATTTATTTGGAGCATACTTCTTATAATATTCTCTGAGTAAAAATAAAACATTTTCTGATAACGGAAGGTTTCTGTCTTTATATCCTTTTGCCCCTCTAATAGTAATAATCATTCTTTCAGAATCAATATCTGTAATTTCTAAATTTACCAATTCACTTATTCGCAAACCTGCTGAATAGATAAGTGAGATTATACATTTGTGTTTTATATTTGACAAACCATTTACCAACCTCTTTACTTCATTTTTAGAAAGGACTACTGGCAACTTTTTCTCCTTCCGACTAGGAGATAAATACTGAATATTTATTTCTTTATTCAATATTTCTTTGTAATATAATTTCAATGACATTACTAATTGTTTCTGATAAGAAAACGATATCTTTTTATGATGAATCAAATTGTAAATATATTCATACAAATCTTGTTCAGAAACCTTATTTAATGGTTTT
>JACNLP010000065.1 GCA_014381465.1 Flavobacteriales bacterium
TTTTCAATAACAACACCTAGCGAAACCATTGGGGTAGAAACAAAACCTTTTGCTAGTTTCACTGTTACTCCTTTTGCTGCCAAAACTTTGGCTGCCGTCTCTGCAAAAAGCTCTCCTGCAAAACGGCAATCGTGCCCAATTACAACTGTTGGATTATCATTATTTTCATTTAGCCAATCAGCTACAGCAATACTTACTCTTGCTACATTATCACAGGTGTATTCTTTTGCAATGATTGCTCTCCAACCATCCGTTCCAAACTTAATTTTCATCATTCTTTTGTTTAATTATTAATCTTGCAAAACTAATAAATTACCGCATAATTTTTCGCTTATTTAATGCCCTTCTGTATTTTCTGGCATTTTTGCTGTGTTCTCTAGATGTTTTTGCAAAATTATGGTAGCCAGAAAAGTCCTCTTTGGCGCACATAAAAATGTAATCATTTTTACTAGCATTTAGTACCGCATCAATGGCATTAATGGACGGAATACAAATTGGTCCGGGAGGCAATCCTTTGTGCAAATAAGTATTATAAGGAGATTTTATTTTCAAATCTTTTGTCAGCACCCTTCTTATGGAAAAATCGCCAATAGCAAAAATAATTGTGGGGTCAGATTGTAATTTCATTCTTTTCTTTAATCTATTAAGGTAAAGCCGAGCTATTATTGGGCGTTCATCTTTTTTGTAAGATTCCATTTCTACAATAGAAGCAAGTGTAATTACTTCAAACTTTGTAAGCCCAATATTGACTGCTTTTTTCAATCTTTCTTTGTTCCAGAATTTTTCATATTCTTTAAGCATTCTTTTTACAAACTGCTTGGCAGAAGTGTTCCAATAAAATTCATAAGTATTTGGTATAAAAATACAAGCAATATTCTCTTTTGTAAAACTATTTGTGTCTAAAAAAATAGAGTCGTTCAGAAATGAAATTATTGATATTGAATCTGTTTCAATTTGCATGCCAATTATACCAGCAATTTCTTCTTTAGTTCTAAGATTATGAAACTTGATATTTAAAGGTGCCTGTGCCCCTGAACGCAATAGATTTATTAGTTCATTATTATTTAATTCACGATTAATAAAATATCTTCCAGCTTTAATATTATACTTATAATTTTTCCTGTCAGCTACCCACTCAAAGGAATTCGAATTTATAAGCAAACCATTATCTGATAAGATACTTATTACATCTTTGAAGTTTGCTGAAGTTGGAATATAAATATATTTCTCAGCTCTTTCATTTAAAGTAATATTTGGCTGATAAACATAACTATACAATCGGTGGGCATAAAGGATTCCAAATAGAAGGATTAAAACAGCAAGTGAAATAATAACTTTTCGAATAAAGGATGGTTTTTTTCTTCTTTTTCTCAATCTATAAATTTTCTAAAATTATTTTTGCTTTATGATTTGGTGCAATTTCTAAAATTTTCTGCAAATAATACTTAAGCTCAGAAGTTTTATTCTGCATTTGAGAAGATAAAACTAAATTTTCATAAGCTAAAATATAATCAGGATCCAGTGCAATAGCTTGTTTTAATCTTCTATCAGCAAGCTCATATTCTCCAGTTAAGATATTAATATATCCCAAATTTAAATGCACCTCTTTTATTGTTGGATTTAACTTTAATGCTTCAATAAAAATAGGGAAAGCAACAGTTTTCTTATTAATCTTCAATAAGAAAGTGCCATATTTTATTTTGTAATCAATTACAAATGGCATTAATTCTACTGATTTTTTGAAAAAATATTCAGCATCAACATTCAAGTTTTGAGATGAAAAAACCTCTCCCATTCTACTATAAGACATTGCTAAGTCTGATTTGGAATACTTACTGCTATCAGCATTATTACTCATCACAAAATTAACAAGTCCTTTTGTATCATTTTTCAGGTAATAATACTGAATATAAGATGTGAAATTACCAGTAGATTTTTGCAAAAAACTAAAAGCAGAATCCAAGTAAATAGGATTGGCTTCAAAACTTTCATAATGTTTTAAATAAGCTTTAGCTTTTGATAAATTTGTAGGGCGAGTATTATTGATTGCCACTAATCCTTTAAAAGCCCCTTTCTTAGTTTTAATTCCTGTATGAACTCCAATTTTATGATCTGTTATAGCAACATGCATAATATCAGTTGAAGTTGATTTTGGCATATGACAAGAAGTACAATTTTGTGTTTTTTCATCTTCACAAACATCATGACATTGCATACATTTTGCATCAAAATAATTAACTTTTAAAGTAGTTACGCTTTTATGCGGATTATGACAACTAACACAAGTCATTTCACTAGCTTTAAAACAAGCACTTTGCTTTAACCTATCAACATGAGATGCCATAATAAATGAATTATCATGCTCATATTTTGGAAGATAAGTATCCATTACATCACTAAGTTTCATCCCAGGTTTAAAAGAGGTAAATGATTTCCCCTCAGCTAAAATTGCTGTACCTTGTAAATGACATCTTTGGCACACATCAAACTGTAAATCCAAAGGTAATTTTCCAGGATTAACTATAGAATAATCAATATATTTTGAGGTATCAATAATGTTCCCTGCCAACTTTTGTTTTACATGCACCTCCCCTGGCCCATGGCACCTTTCACAATCAATTCCTTGTGGAATACTTTCGTATTTATTAAGTGAACCTTCTAAATGGTTTGGGTAAGCATTATGGCAACTCATACATTCCAAACCAATTTCACGACTAAAACGAGTATTGTTCCCATCTTCAAAACCAGGAGGTAAATCAGCAATTTCTTCTTGTGTATAATAAGTGTATGGCATCTGATGTAAATAGCCGTTTATTTCAAATAAATGAGAATTAGTATGCTGTCCGCTACCAATTTTATAATTTACTTTTTTGATGAGTTGATGGATAGTATCTTTTCCTTTTAACCTGAATTCTTTTAAATACAAACTATCATTTTTCCAAAAAGGTTGGTAAGATAAATTTTTAATAGAATCATGAATGAGTGGCATTTTAGAATCAGCTAGAGCTGAATGCTCTTTTGTTGCAAAATGGACGGATTTTCCCATTCCTGTTTGCATATAAGAATCATAAATCTCCGCATGACAAGCCCTGCATTGCTGCTTACCAACATACCTTACCGTATCATTATGATTTAAGTATTTTTTGTAAGTACTTACCTCACCTCTTTGGCAGGAAAATAGAAAAAAGAAGATAAGTAGTATTGAGATTTTAGATAATATACCAAAGCCAAATTGTGATTTATCATCACGAACCCAATTGGGTGAAGTAATCTTTTGAGATTGCTTCAAAATAAAGTTTTTCGCAATAACAGCAACACTCTTAAAAAAAGAGGGGGTTTTTGAAGGATTTTGCTTACTCAATAAAAATCCTTTTCTCCACCCTTCCATTATCATAAATATATAACAAGGTAGTTTCTTTTTTAATTTTTGTAATATCCACTTCTTTACCTAAAACATCTGTTATTTTTATAAGATTTTGGGTAGAATTTGAAGAATTTATATCATCTACACTTGTTGTATTAACTTGCTCATACAGTGAAAAATCATCAACAGCCGCTTCAATTAAAGAGCCGCCATCAAGATTTTGTCCTGGTCTTAAACTATCAGAAGCAATAAATTTTACTCTTACTTGATTAGTTAAATTCACATAATCAGCTACTCTAAAAGCAAATCTTCTCCAACTTTTATCTGATGTCATGTTGTTTTCCACATACTGCCAATTTACTCCATCATTCGTTACCATTACTTGCCACCAATCTGCTCCTGGGTTTGCTCCAGAAGGAGGACTATTAGTATACCATCTATAAAAAGTAAAAACAGGATTAGTAAAAGAACTTAAATCATAGAAAGGAGAAAAAAGTGTAGTATGTCCACCATCTACATCATTAGTTCCAATGCCATCTCCCACCCCTGCATTTCCAGTAAAAGCACATTGTATTCCTCCTAATGTATAATCTTCATCTGTTTGTACAATAGTACTCGGATCATTCGGGTCAGAAAACGAACCTATTGGCTCATCAATTGTCCACTGACCTGTAGTTGCATTATCGCTGGGATCTCCTAATTGCCAAAAACCTATATTAGCATCAAAATCTTCAATAGATAAAAACTCAAATCCATTCAAAATAAAATAAGGAATATTTGGATGTTGAGTTAAATTAGCCGCCACTGGCGTAATACCCGATTGTTTCCCATAATTGTCTTCTAACAAAATATAATATGCAATAATTGTACCAGCTGGTTGAGCTGGAATTAATCCTTCATAATTAGTTCCGCCAATATTATTCAATGGGATTTGATTCCAAATAGATGTATTATTTATCTTATAAAAAGCATTAGCACTATTTAATGCCCAAGCATAAGTAAGTGCAATAGTAGCATTAATAGAAATAGCAGTATTTTCAACAGAAGTCATTACTTGAGAATGTGTAATATTTGCATTAGAAAGTAAACTAATACCATGCAAAGCAAAGGCATCAACAATTAATTGATCATTGGGCGTTCCGTTATAAATATTTCCGTCATTATCATCAGCCATAAGTGCTTCCAACAGAATATCGGTAAAAATAATTCCTTCTGTTCCATTTGGACCATCAGGGGCGCTATTATATGTAGTTTTAAATAAATCCATCATTTGCCCCATATTATTAAACCCTAAATAAGTATCCCACCAAGCACCAGCAATTATCTCACCATCAGCATGTACTTCTCCAACAATATCTTGCGGATAAACTTTTCTGTCTATATCATATCTTCTTACAAAATCGGTTGGATCAGTAGTGCTTAACCCTAATCCTAACACAGGGTTTTGCGTAATGGATAAACCCCAAATATCAGCATACCCCTCTCCCAAGGCACCATTCATCATTCCGTTATTTCCATATCTGTAATCATTTATTCCATGTCCGTATTCATGATAAACTACATCTCCTATTTTCGCCATAGAATTACAACCCCCTCCTTCTGCATAAAAATTAATAGTTCCTCCTCCATAAAAAGCATTACAAGAACCAGAAACATCCACATTAGTAGGCATTGCAAAATCAAGAGAAGTAAAGGTTGGAAAAATAGTTTTCATATAATCATGCACTATATTTACATGATAATAAGCTGAGAGTTCTTGAGAGGTAGCATCATTATCAAAAGAAACATTATTAGTAGCACTAAGTGTTGAATTTATACTTGGCGTTACACCCCCTGTTTCTATCTTTGACCATAAACCCTCTAAACTATAATACACATTACTACCAACATTTGCCGAAAGTGTTAGATCTCCATTAGAATCTGTGTAAAAATTAGTTCCGTTTACAAGTACACGCATATTCACCAAATTCTCCACTGATGTAGGATTGTACGGTTGAGTAACATATACATTTGACTCTACATGCACAGTTGCTGGTGGTGGAGTTTCATACAAAATAGTATTTTTTCGCATTAAAAGCACCCCAGTATTTGCATCTACATAACAAAGGTATTTTGCAGGACCTATATTATTTTTAGTTTCAAATTCTACTTCATAAACAAGGTGATAAACATATTTGTTATCTGTAGGAATAGGAAGGATTTTTAGAGCTGATTTTACAACTGTATTTGCAATAGAATTAGTAATCCCAAAAACAGCACTACTTATAGCATCATTAGCTGAAATAGTTGGAACTATACTTAAATTAATATCTGAGAAAACATCTAAACCGAAAGTTACCAATTTATCATTTTTTGTGGTTTTAATATACAATCGGCTATCAAGTACATTTAAGCCATTGTAAGTTTGCGAAAAATCAAGATAAAAATACTTTTCATCTTCTCTTAAATCCAAAAATGAAATATCAGAAATAGGAATGTTAAAATCAGTTAAATTATTTGTGATAAATTGTATTGCTTTATCTTTTGTAGAGCCGTTACCAAGTAATTCTATAGGCTCACCATATGCTCTGTGTGGTTTTAGGTTAAACTGATTAAAATTTACAAACCAGTGCGGATAATCGGCAAGAAAGTTTTGCCAAGGATTTTGTTCTCTAAGGGTTTGTTGTAATGCAATATCAGTAGTAATTTGCTCTTTGATGTAACGAACTTCATACTCATCATTTCCATGATTATCGTATGCAAAAAGAGTTGCTGAAAGCAACAAAGTTAGAATAAGGATTGTTGGTTTTTTCATTTTTGTTTTTGTTTTTTAATTTGGCTGCAATTTACCACTATTTATAATAAGTGTATAGAAGCTTTAAAGTATTTACCAGAATTTCTTATGTGTTCAAAGTTCAAGAACCAATCCGTCATGTGCAGGTTTTATAAACTCTGGCAGTTCTTTTAACAAATCATCATGTCTGCCCATATAATGGCTAATATGAGTAAGATAAGCTTTTTTTGGTTTTAGTTCCTCTAATAACTCAATAGCCTGAGCTAATGTAAAATGAGAAATATGCGGTTTTTTTCTTAATGCGTCAAGCACAATTACTTCTGCTCCTTTCATTTTTTCCTTTTCCTTATTAGAAATAAAACTTACATCAGTGAAGTATACAAAATCCTTTATTCTAAAACCAAAAACAGACAATTTGTAATGTAAGCCCTGAATGGGTGTAACCTGTATATTATTTATATTAAATGGCTCATTGGAAATATTATGCACCTTTATTTCTGGCACTCCAGGATATTTGTAAGTAGAAAACACATAAGGGAATTCTCTAATTAGCGCTTCCTCTACTTCTCCTGTACAATACACATCCATTTCTTTTTGGTATTTATGATTAAATGCTCTAATATCATCCATTCCTGCTACATGATCCTTATGCTGATGAGTAAACAAAACTGCATCCAGATTTTCTACATTTTCCCTAAGCATTTGTTGACGAAAATCAGGCCCTGTATCAATTATAATTTTCTGATTATTTATTTCAATAAGAACAGAAACCCTCAACCTTTTATCTTTCGGATTATCTGATTTGCACACCATACAATCACAAGCAATTACTGGCACTCCCTGTGATGTTCCTGTCCCTAAAAATGTTACTTTCATAGTTATATTCTATTTACAAAGGTAAAATTAATACATTAATCTTGCCTTAGTAAATTTATCTGTATAAATTTGCGGCTGTTTGTTCACAAATTAAAAAAAATGACAAAACCAATTGTTTTATCAGCCGACCAAAAGGCATTGCAAGTAAATCTTGATCCAAATATTTATGGCACTTTTATTGAGATAGGTGCAGGACAAGAGGTTGTTCGGCATTTTTTTAGGGCTGGAAGAGCTTCCGGAACTATTGCAAAAACCATGTCGGCCTATGATAAAGATTTTTCTGATGCGATATATGGCAGAGAAGAAAATGGAAGATATGTATGTGAATCTCGCCTACAAAACATGATTGAAAAAGAATATGCTCTTTTGGAAGAACGCCTGAATCGAGAGCAACATAAGGACTCTCTTTTCTTTGCCTTTGCCAATACCATGACAACCGTTAATTATGAAAAAACTATGCAAGGGCATGGCTGGATGGGAATTAGGTTTCAGTTAGACCCAAAAAAGAAAGCAAACAATGTAATTATCCATGTTAGATTAAATGATGTTGATGCCAAATTACAGCAAGAAACGATTGGTATTATTGGAACAAATCTTGTTCACGCTTGTTTTTTCAATCATAATGATCCAAAACAATTATTAAAATCCTTATTTGATAATTTGAGCCGTGATAATATTGAAATAGATATGGTGAAAATGACTGGACCAGATTTTAAGCAAGTAGATAATAGATTACTTTCTTTAACGCTTGTGAAGGAGAGAATGACAGATGCCGTTATTTTTAGTCCTGATGGAGTAAATCAGCAGCCAGCAGATATGCTTTACAAAAAGAATATCTTAACGATAAGGGGTAGTTTTCGCCCTGTTACTAAGGTAAATATTGATATGCTTAAAAGTGGTATGAATAAATTCTTAGAGAACAAAAGAGTAAAAAAAGAAAACTTACAGCTTCTTTTTGAAAT
Source organism: Flavobacteriales bacterium (assembly GCA_014381465.1). Lineage (GTDB taxonomy): Bacteria > Bacteroidota > Bacteroidia > Flavobacteriales > BACL11 > DUAL01. The sequence goes on from JACNLP010000065.1 coordinate 7,976, forward strand.
TACGCTATCAAACCTAAAAATGGAAGGAGAAGTAAACGAAAGAGATTTCTTAGATAGAGCAGATATTCTGTGTTCTTTAGGATATACCGTAATGATTTCTAATTACAAAAAGTATTATAAATTGGTAGAATACCTTTCTCAATTCACTAGAGCAAGAATGGGCTTAATTATTGGGGTAGATAATTTAGTAGAGATGTTTGATGAGGCATATTATCGCAACTTAAATGGAGGTATAATGGAAGCTTTTGGCATTATCTTCACTAGAGATATAAAAATTTACCTATACCCCTTTAAACCATCTGATTCGGTGGAATTACAAAACAGCAAAAACATAGCTATTCACCCAAGAATAAAACCAATTTATAATTATCTTTTTTCTAATGGGAGAATTGAAGATTTGGAGTATAATCCAGATGTACTGCATATTTTTTCTAGAACAGTATTGAAACTTATCAAATCGTGCAAAGAAGGAGAATGGGAAGATATGGTGCCAGAAGGGGTTGCAGAAATCATTAAAGAAAAATCTCTTTTTGGAAGCTCTTGCGACTATGATTCTAATTAAGCAGGTGTAATTACTAAAAATATAAAACAACTATAAAATGAATAAGAAACTATTTATTGTACTTCTAATAGTGCCAACAATGCTTCTAGCACAAGATAAAAGCCCAACTACAACTACCAATAAGAAAGCAAAAGTAGATGCTACATCAGGTGAAACCAAAAAACCTGATAAAAAGAAAAAAGAACAATTTAAGGGATATATAACTGGGAGAGTAAAAAACTTAGCAGATAAAAAAGTTTTAGAATTTGCAACTGTAAGTTTAACTGACACAAAAACAAAAAAACTTATTGAGGGAACAATTACAGATAATAAAGGTCGGTTTTTATTTGAAAACATTAATGTTGGGGATTATCAAATTACAATAAGTTTCATTGGTTTTGAAAATAAGACAATTGATATAACAACTACTAAAAAAAATCCTGATAGCAGATTGAAAAACATTACAATATCCCCTAGTTCTGAGATGCTTTCGGAAGTTACTATAAAGGAAGAAAAAGCAATCTATGAAACAAGAATTGATAAAATTGTTTACAATGCTGAGCACGATTTGAACGAAAGTGAAAATGATGCTACTGATGTGCTAAGAAAAGCACCATTACTTTCAGTTGATTTAGAAGGAAATGTAAGCTTGAGAGGTTCAAAAAATATTAAGTTTTTAGTAAATGGGAAAGCATCTGCTTTTTTCTCATCAGATGTAGCTACTGCTTTGCAAATGATTCCTGCCGACCAAATAAAAACGGTTGAAGTAATTACTAGCCCAGGAGCAAAATATGATGGTGAAGGAGATGCAGGAATCGTAAACATCATCACTAAAAAAACAATTATTGATGGCTACAAAGCTACGGCTGAAGGAATGGTTGGCACAAAAGTAAATCGAACAGGGCTAAGTTTAAATCTAGGAAAGGGAAGATTTGGATTATCCGCAAGAGCAGGAATACATGGAAGTTGGCCAGGAAGAATTGGAGAAGATACATATACAAGATCTGATTGGGATAGTGTAGATGTAAATGAAAACCCTGTAAACCCTAACATACTCACACAAAATGGAACATCAGAAAATTTTTATCAAGGCTATAGGGGAAACATAAGTGCCTTTTATGATATAAATGCCTATAGCACTTTCAATTCATCATTCCAATTTGGAGGGAGAACAATGCCAACTCAAAACAAAAACTCAACAATTTATACCCCAGGCACTGATTCTGATTCATCATATAATAGCTATTATGATTTAAGCAAAACTGATAGAACACTTAATATGGAATGGACTACCGATTATACAAGGCAATTTTCTGAAAATGAAGGTAGAGAATTGAGTGTTGCATTCCAAATTGGTGGAGATATTAATGATGGAGAAACGGATATTGATGAAAATAGAAACAATACTTTTAATCAAAATGACGAGAAAGTAATTGAAGAAACTTTTCAATTAGATTACACCCACCCTTTTGGAAAAAATAAATTAGAAATTGGTGGGAAAATTATTAATAGAGATAGGGAGATTGTTTACTCTGAAAAAGAAAACAACTTATATGTAAATGCTGAAATATTTGATTATAATCAGATGGTTACCGCCTCATATATCTCCTCAGAATTTAACCTTCCTTTTGGTTTAGGACTAAAAACAGGCGTAAGATATGAGTATACAAATACAGCAGGAGATTGGAGAAACAAATCAGAACCATCCTTTGAGAAAAGCTATAGCGATATACTGCCAAATATTGTTTTCTCAAAATCCTTTTCACCAATGCGATCAATAAAACTTAGTTATAACCAAAGGATAAGTCGCCCAAGTGTAAAGCACATCAATCCGAATGAAAATAGAGTGGATAATAGGAATTTTACAAAAGGAAATGCTGATTTAAGACCAACGGTAACCCAGCAGTTAGAATTTGGAGTAAATAGTTTTGGAAGGGTTTTACAAGGGAGTTTCCAACTTTATTACAAGCATTCTACTGATATTATAGAATCTTTTTTAGAGGTGGAAGATGAGAATTCAGTTTCTACTTTTAAAAATATTGGAGAGAGCAAGCAGTATGGTGGAAGTTTTTTTGGCTCTGTCAGAATAAATAAATTTAGCTTTAGAGGATCGTTTAATTTGTATTCTTATATGGCTAAAGACCCTTCATTTTTTGATAATAAATGGGTAGCTGCCGACAATTTGCTTTATAGCTACCACATGGGAGGAAATTACGATTTAGGGAATAATTGGAAAGTAGAAACTTTTGGGTTTTTCCGTTCTCCAACACAAACTATTCAAGGGGCTACCACCTCTTTTTCAATGATGAGTTTTGGTGTGAAAAAAGTATTCAAAAATAAAAGAGGGTCTTTAGGGCTGAGAATTATTGAGCCGTTTAATGAAACAAAAGAATTTACATCAGAATTGAATGGAGAATATTTTAGTCAATCTACTCTTAAAAGCATCCCTTTTCGCTCCTTGGGAATTAGTTTTAAGTACACTATTGGTAAGTTAAACTTTAAAGATGCAAGCAAAAAGTCTAACATTAAAAATGATGATATTCAACAGGATAATAGTGGGGAGTTTTAATAGTTGTTTTTAAGGGGGCTTCTAAAAATAGACATGCTATGATATACTTATCTTTTTAGTAAATAAATCCCTACAAAAGTTATTACTCCATTTAAAATAAGCAACTCAAAACTAAAAGTATAATTAAACCATTGTTCTGAATTCAGATTGATGAAATGAGTAGCAGCAGGAGAAAGTAAACACACTAAGGGAACAAATTTATCCCTAACACTCCATTTGGTAAATAACCCAAAAGCATACAAGCCAAGTAACGGACCATAAGTGTAGCCTGCCAATTTAAATAGTGCATCAATTACACTATCATCATTTAAGGATTTTATGATAAGAATTACTCCCACCAAAACTAAAGAAAAGAGTAAATGAACTCCTTTTCTAGTTCTAATCTGCTTTTGCTGATTGTCTTTTTTTTCAAAATCTAAAATATCCACACAAAAAGAAGTGGTAAGAGAAGTAAGTGCAGAATCAGCAGAAGAATAAGCGGCTGCAATAAGCCCTAAAATAAAGAACACCCCCAAAGAAACACCCAAACTGCCTCCTAAAGCTACTTGTGGGAAAAGCTCATCAGGATGATTAATAGTAATTCCTTTTTCCTTAGCATAAATATATAACAATGCACCTAAACTAAGAAAAATTAAATTTACCACTACCAATGCCCCAGAAAACCAATACAAATTCTTTTGTGCATCTTTTACATTTCTACAACTTAGGTTCTTTTGCATCATATCTTGGTCTAGCCCCGTCATTACAATAGCAATAAATACCCCAGCCAAAAACTGCTTTCCAAAATGCAAACCTCCTTCCAAAAAGAAAATTTGGGAATAATCGCTTTCTTTTATAGTGGCAATAAGAGAGGAAGCACCCAAATTCAAATCAACAGAAATAAGGTAAATACTCATCCCAACAGCAATGAGCATAAAAAGGGTTTGCAGGGTATCGGTCCAAATAATAGTTTTTATTCCACTCCTAAAAGTATATACCCAAATAAGCAAAACGGTTATCAGAACTGTAACAATATAAGGTACTCCAAAATCATCAAATATTGCCATCTGCAAAACATTCGCCATAATATAAAGCCGTAAAGAAGCACCTATCACCCTACTTAGAAGAAAAAAACTTGCTCCAGTTTTGTAAGTATTATTTCCAAATCGTATTTTCAAATAACCATAAATAGAGGTCAGATTCATGCGATAGTAAAGCGGAATAAGCACCAATGCAATAATCATATAACCAAAAAAGAAACCAAAAGTCATTTGCATGTACGAAAAAGCAGAAGCATCCACTTTACCCGGTACGGATATAAAAGTAATGCCCGAAAGGGTTGCACCCAACATTCCAAAGGCAACAATGTACCAAGGTGATTTTTTGTCTCCTAAGAAGAAGCTATCGTTACTATCAGATTTTCCGGTGAAATAAGAAATAAAAATAAGTAGAAAAAAATAAGATGCAATTACTAAAAGTATAAGTGTTGATGACATAGTTTTTTTTGTTTCGACAAATCTATTAGAATTATTAAGAATACATCTATATTTGCAAAATGAACTTTCCATCCAAACTTGTTGAAAATGCAGTAATCCAACTTTCCAGATTACCTGGAATTGGCAAAAAATCTGCATTACGCCTAGTGCTACACATGCTAAAACAAGAAAAAATACAAGTAGAACAATTTGGAGAATCTTTTATACAATTAATAAATAACATCAACTATTGTAAAGATTGTTATAGTATTTCTGATTTGGAACTTTGCCAAGTGTGTGCAAATCCAAAACGAGATAAAACTATTGTGTGTGTGGTAGAAGATATTAGGGTTATGATGGCTATTGAGAATATAATGCAATTCCAGGGCGTTTATCATGTGTTGGGCGGACTAATTTCTCCTATGGATGGTGTTGGACCATCCGAACTTAGAATAGAAGAATTAGTAGAAAAAGTGAGAAATAGCTCAATAAAAGAAGTTATTTTTGCGTTAAGTACCACCATGGAAGGCGATACTACTAATTACTATCTTTTCAAACGACTGAAAGAATTCGACATTTCCGTTTCTATAATTGCTAGAGGAATTGCTATTGGAGATGAGCTAGAATATACAGATGAAATTACTTTGGCTTCCGCTATTTCTAGCCGATTACCTTATGAAAGCTCTTTAGTTAATTAGAACTCGTTAATGACAAAATTATCTGTAATTATTGTTTCTTATAATGTTAAGTTTTTTTTAGAACAATGCTTGCGTTCTTGCATTAAAGCCACCCAAAATTTAGAAGCAGAAATAATTGTAGTTGATAATAATTCGGTAGATGAATCGGCAGAAATGGTAAAAGAGAAATTTTCCAATATCAAGCTGATTCACAACAAGGTAAATGTAGGCTTTTCTAAAGCCAACAATCAAGCAATTTTAAAGGCAAAAGGTGATTTTATCCTTTTGTTAAATCCAGACACATTAGTGGAAGAAGATGCTTTTGAGAAATCACTTTTGTTTATGAAACAGCAAAAAGAGGTTGGGGCAGTTGGGGTGCAAATGATAGATGGAAAGGGCGTTTTTTTAGACGAAAGTAAAAGAGGAATCCCTGATTTTAAAACATCCCTCTTTAAATTTTTAGGACTACATAAGATTTTCCCAAAATCAAAATATTTCAATCACTACTATTTAGGTGATTTGGAGAAAGACAAAAGGCATGAAGTAGATATTTTGGTTGGTGCTTTTATGCTACTAAGAAAATCTGTATTAGATGAAGTAGGGCTTTTAGATGAGCAATTTTTCATGTATTGGGAAGATACCGATCTTTGCATGCGTATTAGAGAAAAGGGCTATAAAAACTACTATTTAGGTGATATCAAAATCATCCATTATAAAGGAGAAAGCAACAAACGCCATACACTAAGTTTTACTATTGGTTTTAATAAATCAATGCTTGCTTTTGTGAAAAAACATTTTAGCAAACATCTGCTATTTCTACCACTTATAAAACTGGCTACAATAGTAAAAGCCATTATGGTTTTAATTAGAGATTTTATCAAAACATTTTCACTTCCTATTATTGATTTTACATCTATACTGTTTGCTTTGCTTTTATTAACAAATTATTGGGGTGAAAATTATGCTCCCTACCCTTTTTCCGAAACTTTTACAAAATGGCTAATACCATCTTATATTACAATATGGATTGTATCCTTATTTTTTTCTGGGGCTTACGACAAACCTTTTAGAATAAATCGTGTAGCAAGAGGAGTCATTTTTGGACTTTTGGTAATAGCAACTTTCTCTAATTTTTTTAACACAATTCGTTTTTCCAGAGTGATAATAATTGTTGGTGGGGTTTTGGTTTTTACTCTATTTGTAACTTTAAGATTTCTTTATAGAATTCTCACACATAAGGATTTTGACATTGCAGAAAAAAGAGCATTAAATTTACTTTTAGTATCTAAAAAATCAGAATTTAAAAGAGCAGAAGAAATTATTACAAACTCTAAACATAACACTAAGCTTATTGGCTATTTGAATGAAAAAGGAGGAAATGGTGCTTTAGGATCCTTTTCTGATATGGATAGTATCATTAAAAAACACAATATAGATGAAGTGGTTTTTGCCAGTTCATATATTAGTTTTAAGGAGATAATTAAGCACCTTATTTCCCTTTCTGCTACTTCTTTAAACTTTAAGATATTGCCTGAAAATAGCCATTTCCTTATTGGTAGTAATTCTAGAGAAACTTTAGGAGATTATTACTGTCCTGATTCTAATTGGGAGCTTAGTAAAACATCTAACAAAAGAAACAAAAGGGTACTTGATATTTTTCTTTCTTTTCTGTTTTTAATTTTTGCACCAATACTTATGTGGTATAGCAGCTCCCCAACGCAATTTCTAAAAAATATAATAAGTATTCTTAGAGCAGAAAAAACTTTTGTGGGTTTTAATAAAAAATATGAATCGCATTTCCCAAATATTAGAAAAGGAGTACTCATGCCTACTTCCCATCTTAAATCAGTAAATATTGACAGTAAAGAAGTGCGAAATATAAACATGCGTTACGCTAAAGATTATAGTGCCAGAAAAGATTTATTCATTATTTTCAAATGCCTAAATCAACTTGGATAATTAATAATTTTTGCAAACTATTTTAGTATTTTTGCAAACTATTTTAAAACAAAAATATCATGGCAAGAGTAGAATTGATAATGCCCAAAATGGGTGAGAGTGTTTCTGAAGCAACTATTATCACTTGGAGTAAAAATATTGGTGATATGGTGGAGCTTGATGAAACTATTGTAGAGATTGCAACAGATAAAGTTGATTCTGAAGTTCCCTCAACACATGAAGGGAAATTAGTTGAGATGCTATATGAAGCTGATGATTTAGTTCAAGTTGGTGATGCATTTGCTATTTTAGAAACTGAAGGTGGAGATGAAACTCCTGTAACAACAGAAACTGCTACTCCGGCTGCTACTAAGGTTGTTGAAGAAACAGTAACTAAAGCTGTTGAAACAACTACTACAACTATAACAAATACTGCTGATAGATTCTATTCTCCATTAGTAAGAAGCATGGCATCTGAAGAAGGGATTGAAATGACTGAGTTAGAAACTATTCCTGGAACAGGAAAAGATGGAAGAGTAACTAAATCAGATATGGTTTCTTACCTTAAAACAAGAGGAACTTCTCCTGCAGCAACTCCTACAAAAACAGAAACAAAAGCTGCTCCTGCTCCTAAAGCAGAAGCTCCTAAACATACTCCAGTAAATATCCCTAATACAGGTGATACTGAAATTGTTGAAATGGACAGAATGAGAAAATTGATTTCTGCTCACATGACTATGTCAAAACAAACTTCAGCACATATTACTTCTTTTGTTGAGGCAGATATGACCAATATTGTAAACTGGCGAAACTCAGTAAAAGTTGACTTTAAAAACAGAGAAGGACAAAACATTACCTTTACTCCTATTATTATTGAAGCAATAGCAAAAGCGGTTAAGGACTTCCCAATGATAAATGTTTCTGTTGATGGAACAAACATCCATATTCATAAAAATATAAATATTGGAATGGCTGCTGCTTTACCTGATGGAAATTTAATTGTTCCTGTAATAAAGGAGTGTCAAAATAAAAACTTAGTTGGCATTACAAAATCAGTAAATGATTTGGCAACAAGAGCAAGAGGAGGACAGTTAAAACCAGATGATATTCAAGGAGGAACTATCACTATGACAAATGTGGGGACTTTCGGCAATTTAATGGGAACTCCTATTATTAACCAACCTCAAGTTGCTATTATGGCTTGTGGCGTGATAAAGAAAAAACCTGTTGTTTTAGAATTAGCTGAAGGAGATGTTATTGCAATCCGTCACATGATGTTCTTATCTTTATCGTACGATCATAGAGTTGTAGATGGTGCACTTGGAGGACAATTCGTAAGAAGAGTTGCTGATTACTTAGAGCAATTCGACACTACACAAACAGTTTAACAAAGTTTTTAGTCCCTAGTTTCTCCTAACTATGTTTTTATCCTAAGAAAGGATACTTGTAATCAGTAGCTGGTACAAATGTTTCTTTTATTGTTCTTGGAGAAACCCATCTTAATAAATTTAAGATTGATCCTGCCTTGTCATTTGTTCCTGATCCTCTTGCTCCACCAAATGGTTGTTGCCCAACAACAGCTCCTGTTGGTTTATCGTTAATGTAGAAGTTTCCTGCTGCATTTTCTAGGGCTTTAGTTGCATATTCAGCAGCATATCTATCTACTGATAAAATAGCTCCTGTTAAAGCATATTCTGATGTATTATCTACTAATTCAAGCGTTTCTTCCCACTTGTCAGCATCATAAACATAAATGGTCATTACAGGGCCAAATACTTCTTCCACCATAGTTTTGAACTTTGGATTAGTTGTTACAATAATAGTTGGCTCAATAAAGTAACCTACTGATTTGTCATAATTTCCTCCTGCAATAATTTCCGCATCATCAGCTGTTTTTGCAAAATCAATATAAGATGAAATACTATCAAATGCTTTTTCAGAAATTACGGCATTAATAAAGTTTGATGTATCCTCAGGAGAACCCATTTTGAAACTTTTACAATCTGCAATAATTTGAGTTTTTACATCTCCCCATAAGTTTGATGGGATATAAGCACGAGAGGCAGCTGAACATTTTTGTCCTTGGAATTCAAAAGCACCTCTTGAAATAGCAGTTGCTACTTCAGCAGCTACTGCCGATTTATGTGCAATAATGAAATCTTTTCCTCCTGTCTCACCAACTATTCTTGGGTAAGATTTATATTTTTCAATGTTGTTTCCAATTCCTTTCCAAAGTGTACGGAATACATCAGTACTTCCTGTAAAGTGCAATCCTGCAAAGTCTTTGTCTTCAAATACTACTTTTGAAATCTCTCTACCACTTACCGTTACCATATTGATTACTCCATCAGGCAATCCTGCCGCTTGGAAAATTTCCATAATCACCCCGGCAGAATAGATTTGTGTTTCTGCTGGCTTCCAAACTACTACATTCCCTAGCATTGCTGGTGCAGCACAAAGATTAGCGCAAATAGAAGTAAAGTTAAATGGCGTTAATGCAAATACAAATCCTTCAAGTGGTCTGTGTTCTAAACGGTTCCACATTCCTGGTAATGATTCTGGTTGTTCCTTGTACAACTGACTCATGTATTGTACATTGAATTTAAAGAAATCAATTAGTTCACAAGCAGCATCAATCTCAGCTTGCATTACATTTTTACTTTGCCCAAGCATAGTTGCTGCATTCAGTTTTGCACGGAAAGGTCCTGCTAATAAATCAGCTGCTTTTAAGAAGATAGAAGCTCTGTGCTCCCAACTCATATTTGCCCATTGTTTGCGAGCAGCCATAGCTGCATCAATAGCATCACGCACTTCTTGTTCTCCTCCATAATTGGAAGTACCAATTACATGTTTATGCTCATGAGGAGGTGTTAAATTTCTTTTATCATTTGTGAATACTTGCTTGTCGCCAATATACATTGGTACATCAACAGTAGTATTATACATTCTTTTGTATTCAGCTAGTAATTCAGTGCGCTCAGGGCTTCCTGGAGCATATCCTTTTACTGGCTCATTTACCGCTTTGGGTACATTATAAAATCCGTTTGACATTTTTTTTGTTTTTAAGACTGCAAAGATAGAAATAGTTGCTAGTTGTTAGTTGTTAGTTTGTAGAAAATTCTCTGCTTATCTTTGCGATAAAACAGGGTTTTAGAAGTAATCTGTATTACCCAGCCCTTTACCCCTTACTTTACACACCCCCAACCCCTCTTGTTAGAGGGGAGGTAATTAACTGCTAATATTGTTTTTTCAGGAGTTAGAGTCAGTTCTATTGTTTTGTCATCCTGAACAAGTGTGAAGGATCTCTCTTTTCTATTCCTTTCATTGTGAAGAAAATTAAGAAACCTGTATTTACACATCCCCAACCCCTTACTTCACATGCGTTCAGCACATGCTTATTATAGGGGAGTTTTGTCATCCTGGGATAGAAACCGAAAATGGAACCATCAATAAGAAATTGATATTGCAATAATTAAATATAGTTGTAAACAAAAAGACCACTTTTTCAAGTGGTCTTTTTGTGTTAAGTGATCGAGACAGGATTCGAACCTGTGACCGTCTGCTTAGAAGGCAGATGCTCTATCCAGCTGAGCTACTCGACCATTTTAAATTTGGCTGCAAATTTAGTATTTTTTAGTTCAGATGAAATGCTTTTAGAAAGTTAAATTTTACTTATTTAAATACACCATTTTTATAGCAGTAATAGCCGCTTCTACTCCTTTATTCCCATGCTTTCCACCCGATCTGTTTTTTGCTTGTTGCAAAGTATTATCGGTAAGAACACCAAAAACAACAGGAATATTTAATGAAATATTCAGATCCTTTACTCCTAGTGAAACTGCATTACATACAAAATCAAAATGTTTAGTTTCCCCTTGGATTATACTTCCCAAACAGATAATTGCATCAACATTTTTTTTTGCCATTAGTCTAGATCCAAATATAAGTTCAAAACTTCCAGGCACTTCCATAATTAATATATTAGATTCTAATGTGCCACATTCCAAAAGTGTTTGTTTTAGACCATTTAAAAGATTAGAGGTAATTTCTTTGTTCCAATCCGAAATTACAATACCAAAACGCATATCTTCTGCATTTGGAATTTCTTCTTTATTAAAAAGGGAAAGGTTGTTATTCTGAGTTGCCATTTTGGCTTTTAACGGTTGCTAGCTCTTGCAATATATTTTTCAATATCTTGTGCGATAAGTGATTTGCTATAATCTTCTTTTATCTGATTATAGATATTCAAAGCGCCATTATATTCCTCATTCATTTCCAAAACAAATGCTTGTTTTAGCAAATATCTTGGAGTTGTAAAATCATTATCGGTATTATTAGCAGCTTTTTCGTAATACTTAAGTGCTTTTTCATTGTTTTCTAATTCTAAATAAGCATCACCTATACAGCCCAAAGCCAAAGTGGAAAGAATAATGTCATCAGATGAGAAATCACCTAAATACTCTATTGCATCTTCATATTTCTCTGTGTATAAATAACTCATCCCTGCATAATAATTTGCTAAATTCCCTGCATTTGTCAAGCTGTACTCATCTGCAATATCCAAAAATCCTAAATATTGCCCATCTCCATTTAATGCTAAATTAAAAGAATCTTTCTCAAAATACATTTCTGCCATATACATATCGGCATGTGCTTCCTGTTCAAGTGGTTCTAAATAAAAATTGGTAAAAGCAAGGTATATTGCAATAATTGCAATAATCACCCCTACAATTAACGATAAACTCTTCTGATTATCCTCAATGTACTGTTCGGTTCTGGATAATGTTTCTTCAATTTGTGCTAATTGCTTATCGGTTTTGTCTGTTTTATTTGCCATTTTCTTCTATTTTTGAGCCGCAAAAATAAGTTTTTTTTAATTATAGCAGAAGGAATAACGAAAGATAGTTATTTTTAACCAAAATAAAAAAAAATGTATCTGAAAAAATTGACATTATCAAACTTTAAAAACCATAGCGAAAGTGATTTTCAGTTTGGGAAAAGAGTAAATTGTTTTGTGGGAGATAATGGCTCGGGGAAAACAAATATTTTAGATGCAATTCATTATTTATCGCTTAGCAAAAGTTATTTTAATAAAATCGATTCTCAAAATATTAAATTTAATGAGGATTTTTTTATCATAAAAGGTGATTTTATAAAAGCAGAACTCCAATCAAGCATTCAGTGTAGTTTACAAAAAGGCGAGCAGAAAATACTAAAATACAATGGGAAGAAATACAAACGATTCTCCGATCATATTGGAAGTTTTCCAATAGTGGTAATTTCTCCAACCGATAGCAATATAATTCTTGATGGCTCAGATGTAAGAAGAAAGTATATTGATAGTAGCATTGCTCAATACAATATGCAATATCTAAAGAATCTTATTGATTACAATAAGGTTTTAAAACAAAGAAATGCTTTACTAAAAAGTTTTTCTGAAAAAGGGTATTTTGATAAACTAACACTAGAAACTTTTGATGATCAGTTAATAAAATTTGGAACAGAAATTTTTAAAGAAAGAAAACATTTCTTAGAGAGATTAATAAGTGTTTTTAAAAAGTATTATGTAATAATTGCTGGAGAAAAGGAGAAAGTAAACATAGTGTATAAATCGCAATTAGATGAAGATACATTTAAGAATGTATTGCGAAACTCTTTAAGTAAAGATAGGATAAATCACTATACAAATGTGGGGGTGCATAAAGATGATATTGTTTTTGAAATGAATAATTATCTTATTAAAAAGATTGGTTCACAAGGACAACAAAAATCTTTTTTGATTGCTTTAAAATTAGCTCAATTTGATTTTTTAGAAAAACAAATGGGCTTTAAACCGACTTTATTGTTAGATGATATTTTTGATAAATTAGATGACAAAAGAATTGAAAAAATTATTTCTTTTGCTAAAAATGAGTTTTTTGGACAAGTTTTTATTACGGATACTCACAAAGAAAGGACAGAAATTATTTTGAATAAATCAAGAATTGAATATACAATGTATAAGATAGAAAATGGTAGAGTAATATGAAAAAATCAAATCAACAACATATTGGAGATGTAATAAAAAAACTACTAAAAAACCAAAAGTTGTCAGAGAGATTGCAAGAGTTAGATGTAATAAGTTCTTGTGAGGAATTACTGGGAAAAAACTTGATGAAATACATAAAAGAAATTACTTTCAGAAAAGGGAAATTGATAATAAAAGTAAAATCATCTGCTGCTAGAAATGAACTCGCTTTTCAAAAAAGCAAACTTATAACTAAACTAAACCAAAAAACAGGAAAAGAGATTGTGAAGGAGTTTGTACTAAAATAAAATGCAGAGTGAATATTAAAGTAGAACTGCCCTAAAACCTCTCCCCTGCTGAAAAATGAAAATCAGCTTCAATCTGTGCATTTTCATCAGAGTCAGAACCATGTACAGCATTTTTAGATTTACTTTCTGCAAATAATTTTCTTATCGTTCCATCTTCTGCTTCTGCTGGGTCAGTTGCTCCAATTAATGCTCTAAAATCTACTACTGCATTTTCTTTTTCAAGTATTGCTGCCACTATTGGACCAGAACTCATATAATCTACTAATTCGCCATAAAAAGGTCTTTCCTTATGGACTTCATAAAAAGTACCTGCCATATTTTTTGTTAATTGCACCTTTTTTAGTGCCACTATTCTAAATCCATTTCCCTCTATCATTTTTAGGATAGCACCAATATTTCCTGCTGCTACTGCTTCAGGCTTGATCATTGTAAAAGTTATGTTTCCCATATTTGTATTTTAAGAGTTATTAAACGCCTGCAAAACTATAAAAATATACATTCGTAAAATGTATTTGCAATAAAAAAGTAATTAGATTTTACAAAACTGAGCAGCTACTTTTTTATTTCTTACCCCATCCGAATAATCATAAAAACCTTTAGCAGATTTAATGCCTAAATTTCCAGCAGCTACCATATCAACTAACAGTGGACAAGGAGTATATTTTTTACCACCAAATCCCTCATGCATTACTTCCATAATAGATAGACAAACATCCAATCCAATAAAATCGGCTAAATGAAGTGGTCCCATTGGGTGCGACATACCCAAAATCATAACGGTATCAATCCCCTGAACAGAAGAAATATTTTCATCCAGAGTGTAAATTGCCTCATTTATCATTGGCATTAATATTCGGTTGGCGACAAATCCTGGAGCATCATTTACTTCTACAGGAATTTTACCTAAATTTTCACTCATTTTCATTACTTTGGAAGTTACCTCATCTGAGGTCGCCTTACCTCTTATAACTTCCACCAATTTCATAATTGGTACAGGGTTCATAAAATGCATTCCTATTACTTTTTCTGCTCTATTAGTTGCTTCTGCAATTTGCGTAATAGAAATAGAGGAAGTATTAGTAGCTAGAATAGTAGCTTCATTACACGCCTGATCTAATTGTTTAAAAATCTTGAGTTTCAAATCTTTATTTTCTGTAGCTGCTTCTACTACCAAATCCACCCCTTTTACCCCTTCTGAAATATCGGTAAAAGTGCTGATATTAGATAGGGTGCTTATCTTATCATCTTCTGTGATTTTCTCTTTTTGCACCATTCTATCTAGGTTTTTCCCAATTGTTGCAATTGCTTTTTCTAGGGCATCAGCAGAAATATCCACTAAGTTTACATTAAAATCTTTTTGAGCAAAAGTATGGGCTATTCCGTTTCCCATGGTACCTGCTCCTATTACGGTTATATTTTTCATTGTTTTTAAATTAGTTATTAGTTGCTCGTTATTAGTTGCTCGTTATTAGTTGCTCGTTATTAGTTGCTCGTATTAGTTGCTCGTTATTAGTTGCTCGTTATTAGTTGCTCGTTATTAGTTGCTCGTATTAGTTGCTCGTTATTAGTTGCTCGTTATTAGTTGCTCGTTATTAGTTGCTCGTTATTAGTTGCTCGTTATTAGTTGCTCGTATTAGTTGCTCGTTATTAGTTGCTCGTTATTAGTTGCTCGTTATTAGTTGCTCGTATTAGTTGCTCGTTATTAGTTGCTCGTTATTAGTTGCTCGTTATTAGTTGCTCGTATTAGTTGCTCGTTATTAGTTGCTCGTTATTAGTTGCTCGTTATTAGTTGCTCGTTATTGGATTTTAGTAATTAAGTATTCAACACATTTTTAAATTAATTTTCTCATTGTTATATTATATTTTATTTTCCTCTACCTTGTAGTACAATAAGCACTGTATAAATTAAAATTTTAAGATCCAATGCAAAAGAAATATTTTCAATATATAAAATATCATATTTCATTCTTTCAATCATTTCATCTACATTTTCTGCATAGCCAAATTTTACCATCCCCCATGATGTAATTCCAGGTTTTACTTTGTGTAAATGATGATAATGAGGTGCTTTTTCTGCAATCAAATCAATGTAGTGTTGCCGTTCTGGTCTTGGGCCAACAATTGACATTTCTCCAATTAAAACATTAAAAAATTGTGGCAATTCATCCAAACGAATTTTTCGCATTATTTTCCCCAAAGGTGTAATTCTGTTATCCTTATCTGAGGATAATTGAGGACCATTTGTTTCAGCATTTTCATACATAGATCGAAATTTTATTATACGAAAACTTTTTCCATGCAAACCAATCCTTTCTTGAAGGAAAAGAATGCTTCCAGAAGAAGACAATTTCACCAAAATAGCTGTAAATAAGTATAGTGGGGAAAATATTAAAATCACAAATAAGGAAATACTTACATCAAAAAACCGCTTTAAAAACCAATGCCAAGTTGGCATTAAATCGTGTTTGATTTCAACAAGTGCTGTGCCAAAAATCGTACTCATTTTTACCTTTCCAGAAATAATATCATACATATCAGGGAGCATTTTAATATAAACATTCGTGCCTTCTAAAATATCAATTATTTCCTCAATTTTATGGTGTTCAGCACTTTCTACTGCAATAATTACATCTTGAATTTGATGTTCCTTGATAAGTGCTTTTATATTATTTAAACTTCCTATTTTTGGAATAAAATCATTTAAAAGATAATTCGTTTTTTCTTCTACACATACAAAGCCAATAAAATTGTATCCACTAGATAATTTTTCGTTTTCAAGCTCTTTGTACATCTCCACAGCTTTAACATTACTCCCTATAATAAGGGTTTTAAAACTTATCTTTTTTTGGTGTACCTTTTTGGCAGTAATACTAGTGAGCAAGAACCTAAAAAGTGTAGTAAAAAATAAATGGGCACAAAATAGCACCAAAAATAAACTATAATAGGTTTTGTAGTTATCAATATAATCATCTAATAGGGCAACAAAAAAAATGATAATAGTACCAATTAAAACAATGAAGAATGTATCAGAAATCTCTTTGAGTCGTGATTTTCTAAAAATATTATTATAAGTACCTGTAATTAAGTAAAGTGTTATCCAAAAAAGTGGAATAACTACAATTCCAACATAAAATTTTGGAGTAAATTCTATTTGCATTTCTTCTATAAACACTTTTCTGTAAGAGAAAAATAGAGTCCATGCAATAAGAGCCGATAATAAATCGAAAAACAGATATTTTGATATTTGAAAGTTCTTATTCAACTTAATAAACTATTTTAAAATTATCAATATATAACTCAGCCATCTCGGTACTATTAACATCTCTTCTCATGGAAATAAATACTTTATGACTATTAGCATTTTGGGTGTTAATGATGGTAGAAGTCAAATCAATATAAATTTTGTTCCACTCATTTTTTGGATTTATAGCAAGAATGGAAGTAGTAATAACACTTTGAGGATAATTAGCAAAAACACCAATTTGGAAAGCAGTATTGGATTTGTAATTTAATTCCACATAAATTGGTGTTCCTGTTCTTGGTAGAGAATCAATCTCTTTGGTTGCAATTTCAAAAGTAAGATGAGGGCTTAACAAATGCACGCCCCCAGATTGTCCTTCAAAAATGATGGCGTTATTTGCAAGAAAACTAGTGTCACTACTAGCTGTTTCTTCAAATATTTCACTCCCACTTTCAAAATCTATAATATGAAATTTTGCGTTTTCAACATAGTTTACACTCGGACTTAGCGATATTGTACTATCTTTTGTAAGGGTTATTTCTTCAGTAAAATAATCATAAAAAGAATACTTTACTCTTGTAGCTGCAATACCATTATTTTTTATTCCTGCCTTTACACTGATATTTTGTTTGCCCTCTAAAAGCAGAGGAAAAGTAGCTGGAAGCGGATATACTCCTTGCAAATCGTTATCAAAATAAATCCAAGCATCCGTTATTTTATTCGAACTACTGCCCTCATTAGTAGGGTCAGTTACAACCTCAATATCTGGAATAGAAATATAAGATGGAATGCCATCATTTACCACTGCTTTTTCACAACTTTGAAATACAATAGCAAAAAAAATAGAAATGAAAAGTAAGTGCTTCATAGTGGTTTTATGCTTTATCAAACGAATGTATTTTTTGTTTATTGCTTTCCAAGTTGTTCAGAAATCTGTTGGGCTACATTAAGTGCTTTATAAGCATCCTCAATGCTTACAATAGTATTAGCATTATTTTTTATTGCATTATAAAATGCAGAAAGCTCATCTTTTATGGCATTATTTTCAATTGATTTCGGACTTTCAAATTGTATTTGCTTTTTTGTTTTTCCTTCTCCTGGATCAATAATTAAAGCGTAAGGGTCATCTAAATTCTCCGCATCTTTCATTCTAATTAGTTCTGCTTTTTTCTCCAGAAAATCAATAGCAATGTAGGCATCCTTCTGGAATACCCTTGTCTTTCTCATGCTTTTAAGAGAAATTCTGCTTGCTGTAAGGTTTGCTACACAGCCATTTTCAAATTCAATTCTGGCATTGGCAATATCAGGCGTATCGCTAATAATAGAAACTCCACTAGCATGAATGCTTTTTATTTTTGAGTCAACTATCTTTAAAATAATATCAATATCATGAATCATCAAATCATGCACTACGGGTACATCTGTTCCTCTTGGATTAAATTCTGCTAAGCGGTGAGCCTCAATAAACATTGGGTTTTTGCAATCCTTTTGAATTGCTGTAAAAGCAGGGTTAAATCTTTCTACATGCCCAACTTGTACTTTTAGGTCCTTTCCTTTTGTTAAACGAACTAGTTCTTCTGCTTCATCTATTGTTGCAGTAATTGGTTTTTCTACAAACAAGTGCTTGTTTTTTTCCAATGCCATTTTTGCATATTCAAAATGAAATTTGGTTGGAGTAACTACATCAACTGCATCACATTTTTCAATTAAATCTTTAGCAAACTGAAAAGTTTTAACATTAAATTCTTCTGCTATTTTTTGTGCGTTTACCTGGTTGGAATCAAAAAACCCAACAACTTCAAACTCCTTGATTTCTTTTAACAAACGAATGTGTATTTTTCCTAAATGCCCAGCACCAATTACGCCAATTTTTATCATTATTTTGTGATGTATTTTAAAGGAGCGAAAATAAAGTATTTATAAACAATAACAATTAAGAAGAAAGAATATATGCAGGACACATTTAAACATCAGGGATTAAGAAGAAAATTAGTGGAAATAATTCGTAAAAAAGGAATAAAGGATGAAGCCGTACTGCAAAAGATAGGTGAAATTCCAAGACATCTTTTTATGGATAATGCCTTTATAAATTTTGCTTATGAAGATAAAGCATTTCCAATTGGTGCTGAGCAAACCATTTCACAACCTTTTACAGTTGCCTTTCAAACAGAGCTTTTAGATGTAAAGCCCTATGAAAAGATATTAGAAATAGGAACGGGTTCTGGCTATCAAGCTGCAGTTTTGGTTGGGCTGGAAGCAAAGGTTTACACCATTGAACGACAAAGAGAACTCTTTTTAAAAACCAAAGATTTTCTTCCTAAAATTGGCTACAAATGTCAGTTCTTTTTTGGAGATGGCTATAAAGGATTGCCAACTTTAGCACCTTTTGACAAGATAATTATTACTTGTGGAGCTTCTGAAATTCCAACTGAATTAATTAATCAGTTAAAAATTGGAGGAAAAATGGTTGCGCCAATTGGAGATGGAGATGTACAGCTTATGCATTTAATAGAAAAAATATCAGAAAAGGAAAATAAAGTAACAACTCATGGTAATTTCACATTTGTTCCTATGTTAAGTGATAAAAACAATGGAAATTAGTTTTTTAAAAATGTAGAAAAATAAGCAAAAAACACTATTAAAACACTATAATCTTTTGTGTTACAATATTTTATATACTTTTATATAAAGCATTACTTTCTACGTGTTTTACGTAGAGAAATTCTCAATTTAATTACTTATGTTTGTAGCTGAAAAAAAATTGGGGAAGCCGAAAACCATTTTAGAGTAGGCAAAATAAAAAAATTTATATTATGAAAAAGATTTACAGTTTAATGGTAGTTGCAATTTTAACAACTACAACAATGTTTGCCCAAGGTTTTGGTGCAAGTTTAGATTATGCTATGTGGAATGGCGCAATGATTGAGAATGCAGAAAGTTCTGGTTCTATCATAATCGGAGCAAATTACACTTACAATGTATCGGAAAAGATGGATGTAGTGGGTTCAGTTGGCTATGGATTAGGGTTTGGTGTTCTTCCTTTAAAAGCTGATTTAAGTTACGGCATAACTGACAAAATTTCTGCTAATTTAGGAATGGGAATGTATATGATTTCTGATTCAACTTATGATGCAAATGCAATAGGAGTTCCTGAAGAGGGAAGTACTGATGCTGTAGAAGGTTCAACTACTGAGTTTGGTATAAACTTAGGATTAGCTTACCAAGTTACTTCTGCTATTTCTTTAGGGTTTAACTATAACATGATAAAAGGTGGAGATTATGACTTTAATGGAATGTCATTTGGCTTGTCATATGCTTTTGGTACAAAATCTTCTGA
>JACNLP010000062.1 GCA_014381465.1 Flavobacteriales bacterium
CATTTCCAAAAGAGAATGTACCTCCTGTAATGATATATCCACCATCAGTGGTTTGTTGAACTGAAAAACCAGCATCATCCCCTGTTCCACCAAAAGTTTTCTCCCAGCCCTGTGCCATTCCAAAAAAAGGCAAGCAAAGTAAAAGTGTAATTAATGTTTTCATAATTTATTATTTTAAGTTAATATTTTGTTTTCTACTTCAAGTTTTTTTAAACCCACCCCCAACCCCTCCAAGGAGGGGAGTTTTGTTTTTGAACTATTTTTAATTGTTACATTTTTTTGTCATCTTGAGCGTTAGTCGAAAGATCTCAAAAGAGAGATTTGTTTTGCCGAACAAAAAGCGTTTTTTCACATTCGTTCAGAATGACAACTATTTTTCGTCTTTTCTTTTATATCCTATTTCTTTTCTTGGTGCTTCTTCTTGTTGTATAAACTGTTGCAAATATTCAAATATCAAGTCAATTTTTTCATCTTGCCCTCCAACTTTTTTTCTTAGTTCTTCCATCTCCAACAAAATATCTTTATGCGTAAGTATTAACTTTCTCATTTTGGAGTATGCTCTCATTATCTGCACATTTACTAGTGCTGCTCTATCACTTTTTAATACTCCTGAGAGCATTGCAACTCCTTGTTCGGTAAAGCAAAAGGGAGTGTAACGCAATCCCATTCTTTCTCCTGCATTGGAGGTGCCATTTTGTAACCTCCAATTCTTTAATTCTTCTTTGGTCATCTCAAACATAAAGTCAGATGGAAATCGAATCATGTTTCTTCTCACTTGTCTTTTGAGATATTTTGTTTCTACCCCATAAAGTTCTGCTAAATCACGATCTAACATTACCTGCTGACTTCTGATTTCATAAATTTTACTTATGACTGCTTCCTGTGGTAAATTGCTTTCCATAATTTTTTTATTTTTTCAACTTGTTATCACATTTTGGGACTACAAATTTATAGTTTTAGTTTATAAAAAATAGTTCAAAAACGAGATATCTCACACAAGGTTCGATATGACAATTATTTTTAATTGTTACATTTTTATGTCATCTTGAGCGTTAGTCGAAAGATCTCAAAAGAGAGATTTGCTTTGCCGAACAAAAAGCGTTTTTTCACATTCGTTCAGAATGACAATTATTTTATTTTTCTAACAACTAAAAACCAACAACCAACAACTAGTTCTAAATCAACATCCCTACAATTACGGCTGTAAATAAGGAAGCTAATGTTCCACCAATTAAAGCCAATATTCCTAATTTGGATAAATCCCCTCTTCTTTTTGGGGCTAATGCGCCAATTCCTCCAATTTGTATTCCGATAGAAGCAAAGTTGGCAAATCCACATAAAATATAAGTGGCTATTATTATTGATTTCTGCTCAAAAAATAAGCCTGCTTTTTTCATCTCTCCTAAGGACATGTAGCCAACAAATTCATTTAAAACTGTTTTCTCTCCAAGGAGTTGTCCTACTAAAAACATATCTTCTTTACATACTCCCATAAGCCATGCAATAGGTGCGCCAATATATCCTAAAATCATATTAAAGGAAAGAGAAGGGTATTGCGTGTTATTTGCAATCCATGAATTTAGAGTAGTCCAATCCCCAACTTTTAAAAGTATAAAGTTTGCCATTGACATCAATCCGATAAATACTAATAGCATAGCCCCAACATTTACGGCTAATCTTAATCCATCAGTTGTTCCTTTTGATATTGCTTCTAAGGCATTGCTTCCAACTTCTGCTTTAGTTATTTCTAATTTTTCTTCATAAGCTTCTTTCTCAGGAAGTAATATTTTTGCAGCCACTACTGCTGCTGGTGCCGACATAACTGATGCAGCTAATAAATGTTTTGCAAAAATTAATTGCTGTACAGGGTCATCTCCCCCAAGGAATCCTATATATGCTGCCAATACTCCACCGGCAATAGTTGCCATTCCTCCACTCATTAAGCACATCATTTCTGACATGGTCATTTTATTTAAATACGGCTTTACTAGTAGTGGGGATTCTGTTTGACCTAAAAATATATTCCCTGCAGCAGCTACACTTTCTGGTCCTGAAAGGCGTAAAGTTTTTTTCATCAGCCATGCAAAACCATAAACTATTCTAGGTAAAATCCCCCAGTAATAGAAGAGGGAAGTAAGTGCTGAAAAGAAAATTACAGTAGGTAAAATCATTACTGCAAAGTTAATAAGTGGAGATTCTAACTCTCCTGTAACAAATGATTTGAACAGGAACATTGTACCATCTTGAGTGAAGGAGATAATTTTAGTAAATATTTTTCCTACAAACTCAAATCCTGTAGAAACAAAAGGAACTTTTAAGATTAAAAGAGCAAATAAAATTTGAATACCTAAACCTTTTCCTACCAATTTCCAGTCGATTCCTTTTCGGTTTCTGCTAAATAAAAAGGCAATTAACAAAAGAGAAAGTATTCCAAGAATTCCTCTGAAAAGGGAAGAAACAGAAAATCCGGAAGTTGCTATTGGTGCTATTGTTGCTTTTTTAAAAGTAAAGTTTACCCCATTTTCATTTAACACCAAATTATTTTCTGATGAAGTAATTTGATAAAATCGTGTGGTGTCAGTTGGTTTGTTGTAATTAAGAGTAAGTGTATTTTCTTCTATTTCCCAACTTCCATCTGCCACTAAGTTGATGCCTGAAAGTGCGTACTCAAAAGAGCCATTATTATTGATAAGCATGAAGTCGCTATCAGTAATTGGTTTTAAATTTTCTCCAGTTTCTATAGAATCAGGAAGGATAGAATGAAAATTCCATTTCCCAGAAATGTTTTGCGAAAAAGAAAACAAAGAAATAATTGCAAAAGAAAATATGAAAAAAAAGCGCTTCATTTAATTGTCGTTTCGGCTATTAATCTCGTCTCTAATTTCAGATGCCTTTTCGTAATCTTCTGCTTCAATGGCTTTTTTTAGCATCTTTTGTAACTTGCTTAAAGAGATTTTTTTTAAACCTTTTTCTTCCGTATCTGTTTCTTCTTCAGTGAAAAGAAAACCATCTTCCACTGTTTTGTCCAAAATAATACCAGCTTTGCTTAGTACATCTTCATAAGTGAAAATAGGACACTTAAACCTAACGGCAAGGGCAACCGCATCAGAGGTTCTGGCATCAATCTCTATTTCTTTCCCATTTTTTGCTTTGCAGAAAAAAGAGGCATGAAAAATTCCTTCATTTAGTGTATGTATAATCACTTTACTAAACTCAATATTAAAGTTATTACTAATACTTACAAAAAGATCGTGAGTAAGCGGTCTTTCTGGCGGATTAGAATCTTCCAATGCCAATGCAATTGATCGAGCTTCTGGCCAGCCAATTACAATAGGTAATTGTCGGCTTCCACTTATTTCATTTAAAAGTAAAACATAGGATTCGCTTTGAGAATCACTTGTTTTAAGTGCGGCAATATCAAGTTGAATTAAATTCAATATTTAGTTTTTAGCTTTTTTAATTTCCTCTATAAGTTTAGGTACTATCTGAAATGCATCTCCAACAATTCCATAATCGGCTGCCTTAAAAAATGGGGCTTCAGCATCTGTATTTATAACTACCATTACTTTGGAAGAATTTACCCCCGCCAAATGCTGAATTGCTCCAGAAATCCCAATTGCAATATAAAGGTTTGGTGCTACTGCTTTTCCTGTTTGACCAACATGTTCTTCATGAGGTCGCCAACCGATATCAGCAACTGGTTTAGAACATGCTGTTGCAGCTCCTAAAAGTTCGGCTAATTCTTCAACCATTCCCCAATTTTCAGCTCCTTTGAGTCCTCTTCCTGCTGAAACAATTATTTCAGCTTCTGCTAAAGAAATTTTTCCACGAGTAATTTCTTCTCCTTCAATTAAAACACTTGCATTTTCTGATGTATTTATTTTTTCAATGCTACAACTTCCTACGCATTCTACTAATCCGAATGCATTGGGTGCTAAAGTAAGAATTGCTTTTTCCGTTTTTATTATTGTTTTCTCAATTGCTTTTCCTGAAAATGCTTTTCTACTGATTGTAATAGGGGAGGTGCTTGATGGAAGCGAAATTACATTGGAAGCAATTCCTATCTTTAGTTTTGCTGAAAGTCTTGGTGCAATCATTTTTGAAGTATAAGTGCTTGCAAAAATAATAATGCTTGCATCTGCCGCATTTTTAGCAAAAATATTTGCTACCTGCTGACTATCTCCTTTATTTATCCCACTTACTGAAAGCACTTTGCTAGCACCATAATTTCCTAGTTTATTTAACTCCTCATCCGATACTTCTCCAAAAGACAGGGCAACAACATCTGTTGCTAATAATTTTGCAAGTTCATTTGCATAAGATACTGCCTCAAATGTACTTTTTCTAAATTTGCCTTTCCAATTTTCTGTATATACTAATACTGACATATTTTTTCTTTTTATTTAAATAACTTTTGCTTCTTCTTGCAATAAACGAACAAGTTCTGCTTCATTTCCAATTTCTACTAATTTACAAGCACTTTTTTCTGCTGGTTTCTCAAAACTTTCTGAGGAAGTTAAATTCTCATCAGAAGATGGTTCAATAACCATTAAAGGTTTGCTTCTTGCTTGCATAATCCCTCTCATATTCGGAATTCTTAAATCGCTTTCCTCTACCAAACCTTTTTGTCCGCCAATAACAAGAGGCAAGCTTGCAGAGAGATTTTCTTTTCCACCTTCAATTTCTCTACATAATTTTGCAGAATTTCCATCTATTTCCAGTCCGTTACAAGCATTTACAAAAGGAAGATTTAGTATTTCAGCAATCATTCCTCCTACTGCTCCACTATTATAATCAATGGATTCTCTCCCTGCAATTATTAAATCTGCTGGGTTTTCTTTTAAGTAAATTGCAATTTCATTTGCTGTAAAATAACTATCGGTAGGATTAGCATTTATTCTTATTGCAGAATCTGCACCAATGGCCAATGCTTTTCTCATTACCGGCTCAACTAAAGCATCTCCAACAGTGATTACCCTTACATTTCCTCCTGCTTTTTCTTTTAGCATCATGGCTTTGGTTAGTCCGAACTCATCATAAGGATTAATTACAAATTGTATGCCACTACTATCAAATTTACTGCCATTTTCTGTGAAATTTATTTTTGAAGTAGTGTCCGGCACACTACTAATACAAACTACTATATTCATTTCGTTTTTAAATTTTGTTAAGGTTTGCAAATTTAATGAAAATAAGGAGAAAAAAGATAAGATGAACTCTATTTTTTGAAGCAAGAAATAGAAAGTGTGTATTTATTTTTCTTTTTCAATTAAAATATTACTTTTGCAGCCGAAAAATACAGATAAAGAATATTAATTAAATCTATAAAAAAATGGAAATAATCGTGAAATTTTTACCACTATTTGG
>JACNLP010000005.1 GCA_014381465.1 Flavobacteriales bacterium
GTCATAGTATCTCTATCTCTTAAAGTAACTGTATTGTCTTCTAAAGTTTGATGATCCACAGTAATGCAATAAGGAGTTCCAATTGCATCTTGTCTTCTGTATCTTTTTCCAATAGAATCTTTTTCTTCATATTGGCAATTAAAGTCTACTTGAAGAGATTTCATAATTTCTCTTGCTTTTTCAGGCATCCCATCTTTTTTAGTTAAAGGAAGGATAGCTGCTTTTAATGGCGCTAATAAAGCAGGGATTTTTAGGACTACTCTGCTTTCTCCATTTTCTAGTTGTTCTTCACGGAAGGAATGACTCAAAACAGTAAGGAACATTCTGTCCAAACCAATAGAAGTTTCTACTACATAAGGAACATAGCTTTCACCAATTTCTGGATCAAAGTATTGTAGTTTTTTACCAGAATGTTCTTGATGTGCTTTTAAATCGAAATCAGTACGCGAATGTATTCCTTCTAACTCTTTAAATCCGAATGGGAATTTAAATTCAATATCGGCTGCTGCATTGGCATAATGCGCTAAAGTTTCATGGTCATGAAAACGATAATTTTCCTCTCCCATTCCAAGTGTTTGGTGCCATTTCATACGAAACTCTTTCCAGTAATCGTACCATTTCATTTCCTCTCCTGGTCGAACAAAAAATTGCATTTCCATTTGTTCAAACTCTCTCATTCTGAAAATAAACTGACGCGCTACAATTTCATTTCTAAAGGCCTTACCAATTTGTGCAATTCCAAAAGGAATTTTCATTCTGGCCGTTTTTTGCACATTTAGGAAATTCACAAAAATACCTTGTGCCGTTTCTGGTCTTAAATACAAATCAGAAGCACCATCAGCAGTAGCGCCCATTTGTGTTTTAAACATCAAATTAAACTGGCGTACATCTGTCCAATTATTAGTTCCTGAAACAGGACATTTTATATCTAGTTCTTCAATTAATGCTTTTACACCTTCCAAATCTCCTGCCATAAGTGCAGTACTCATTTTCCCCTTTATTTCATCAATTTGTTTTTGTCTATCTAAAATTCTACCATTGGTAGTTACAAATTCTTCTCTGCTGAAAGCATCTCCAAAACGCTTTGCAGCTTTCACACAATCTTTCTCAATTTTTGCCTCAATCTTGGCAATATAGTCTTCAATTAATACATCTGCTCTGTACCTCTTTTTGGAATCCTTATTATCAACTAAAGGATCGTTAAAGGCATCTACATGCCCAGAAGCTTTCCAAGTAGTAGGGTGCATAAAAATTGAGGCATCTAATCCTACAATATTCTCGTGCATATTCACCATTGATTTCCACCAATAGTTTTTAATATTGTTTTTTAATTCTACTCCATTCGGACCGTAATCGTAAGCAGCTGCTAGTCCATCATAAATCTCTGAGGATTGAAATACAAAACCATACTCTTTTGCATGAGCTACAACTTTCTTAAAAATATCTTCATAATTTGCCATAGCGTTAATTGTTATTTATTTGTAAGTGAGTTGATTATGGGTTTGTAGGGACAGAGTAGGGACAAATTTATTACGATTTTAATTTCACTTGATTTTCTATGATTTCCCTCTTTATCCGTTATTTTTTATGCAAAGATAGTATTCTGACATAATACCTCAAAGGTATAAGCTTGATTTATTTTACTACTTTCAGCTAATATAAACTAATTGAATTAGAAAACTACTTTTAAATATTAAAAGCAGATTTCATTAATTCCTGCTCGCTTCTTGATACTCCTATTTGCTGAGCAATTTCTTTCCATTTACTTACTGATTTTTTAACTTCATCAATAATACAATCCATTTCATTATTTTCTAGTTGAAAGTATTCTCCTACGCTTTTAGCGAGTTCATAATCTAAAGCATTATTGTGTGTATCTATATTAAGTGATAGTCCATTTTTATCAATGGATGGGTTTATGTCGTAAGCAGGCGATAATCTCCATCCATTTTTTTCAAGGATAAATCCATGATTTCGTAAGTGGTCATCTGTATTAGAGATAGCTATATTAAAAATAATTCTTTTCCAGAGTTGGTGTAGGTCATTTTTAATGTTTGATCCAGCAAATTGTATGAACTCAGCTAATTCTAAATAACTTGCAGTATTATTTCTTATAGTATCTTCATTGTTTCCTGTCATTGTCATAGCGGATGAAAAATGGATGCGCTCTCCATTTAAACGATCAAATCGTTTAGTGAAAAAAGTAGAATAATTTCCAGAGATATTCTCAATTTTTGATTTAGCCATTTCAATGCCTGCTAATTGCGCTAACTTGTAAGCGAGATATTCCCATTTTGCTTTGTCAATAGTATCGTTTTTGGAAGGAAATTTAGCTATCCAAGGATGTTTGGTTTCATCTAATATATTTGCTTTAGGTCTTGCTCCTCCTAATGAAGATCCTGGAGCCATTAAAATAGCCAACCATTTATTTACTTCATTATTATTTTTATCTGACTCAATTAAGGATGCTCCATGTTGCAATTCTCTAATAGAAGACCAAGGTGGAGTGGGGTAGTTGTGGTTATTGTCTAGAAAATCCCCTTGAGGGTTTAATTTAAAGCGTAAAGCTCCCATTCTATTTTCATCATATACACCAAGTAGGAAATCAATATCATAAAGATTGGAAGTTTTTATTTGTTTTTCTTGGGCAAGTTGAGCTGCTTTTCTTTTCATTAAAGTTTTACCCCAAGTATCAGGCATAGAATCCATGAAAACTCCAAAGTTTTCTTTTCCATTTGGAAATTGAGTTCCTGAAAACCAATTGATGTCAGGGTCAAGTAAAAATTGTTCCTTAGAGTTTAGCCAATCTTTATCATATTCAAAGCTATATGATTTTCTTCCTTTTCCTTGATGGTCGGAAAGAATACCAATCAATTTTGGATCAGGCATACCTAACCAATGTGCGTAAACAAATATATCTATTTTGTTTTTTGTCATCTTATTTTAGTAAATCTAAGTCTTGTAATTTTCTTCCTAATTCATCATCAGCTGATAGTTTTAAGAAGTCATCTTGTAATCCTAGCACTCTTAGGGTATTAAATAAAGTAGCAATAGAGATACTTGAATATCCTTGCTCTAATCTGTAAAGAGATACTCTGGATATATTAGCTCTTTCAGCAACTTGAAGGGCTGTGAGTTTGCGTCTTTTTCTAGCTAACTTAATATTTTCTCCAAGTTGTTCCAGAATTCTTTGATGTCTAGGAAATAGTATTTTTCTTTTTTTATTCATAATAAATGTTTCTTATTATATGCAAAAGTATATAAAATGTTTCAAATAAGTTACATTTAAGTAAAATTACTTGTTTTTAATAGGGATTTTAAACGCTTAAATATCAACCATAAAGTCAGGCTTAAAACCAAAAGTAAAAAAGATTTTTGAAAAATCTAGAAAGAATTACTACTAAATAAATTTATTATAAAAAGGCAATTATTTATTGATAAACGATAAATTTATGTATGTTTGTAAAAATATTTTACAATGCATATAAATTTAAAATCTACAAAATCAAAAAGTATTGGGTTGCTGTATTTGATATCAAAGTTATCTTTTTGGTTTTCCATTATTTTCTCTTTAGTTATTTCTTCTGTATTGCTTTACGGGACTTTTGGAAATAATATTCCTTTAAAGGTTAGTCTGGAAACAAATAATTTAACTTATGAAAAAGATTACTCGTTTAATTCTGATAATAAGGATATTTTAGAAACAGAAGATATCACTTCCAGGAAGTACCCAATTCAATCTCTTAAAAGAAAGCTTGTTCTTAAATATCAAGCTTTTCATAAATCTCCATTGTTAGAAAGACTGACCATCCTGTTTCTTACACTCTTACTACTCATTATCATTGTCCTTTCTACTTATTATGCTAAAGAATTTATGAGAGCAATAAATGATGGTGAATATTTTGAAAGAGCAACTATTAATAAGCTAAGGATAATATCTTACCTTCTTTTTTCAGTATGGATTGTAAAGTTGGTTTCTTCTTCAGTGCTTAAACTATTTTGGGTAAAAGAAGATGTCAATCCTATTGCAAATATTCATCTTTCAAATAATTTTCCTTCTATTAACTTATTATTATTTTCCTTAATGTTATGGGTACTTTCTTATGTGTTTCTGAAAGGTGTGAGTCTGAAAGAAGAGAATGAATTAACAGTATAATATGATTATAATTAATTTAGATGTAATGCTTGCAACACGCAAGATGAGCTTAACAGAGTTGTCAGAAAAAGTAGGAATTACAATGTCTAATCTTTCCATATTAAAAAAGGGAAAAGCAAGGGCAATACGATTTTCTACACTTGAAGCAATATGTAGAGTTTTAGATTGTCAACCAGGAGATATATTAGAATACAAATCAGAATAATTATGAAAAAAAAACTTACAATACTATTAATAGGATTAACAATCACAGCAAGTGCACAATGGCAACAAAGTATTGGATCTGAAAATTTAGATGTACAATCTTTACTTTCTACAAATAACTTTGATTTTTTTGGAGGTGCTTCTGGCATTTATCGTTCTACTGACGAATCTGCAACTTATACATTTTCTAATTCTGGAAATGATTCAATAGGACCAACAAGAGGAATTACTACTGATGGAACATACATCTACACTTGTACTTCACAAGGGGTTTTCAGAAGCTCAGACAATGGAGTCAATTGGGTTCAAAAAAATAATGGATTAACTCAATTATTATGTCATGGTATTATTTCAACTGACAGCAAAATTTTTCTTTCTACTTTATCTGGTGTTTTTATGTCCACCGATAATGCTGATAATTGGACTGCAGCAGGAATGGATGGAATGGATTCCAGAAGTATCTGTTGCATGCAGGACTCTATCTTATTTGTAGGAACACAGGGCAGTGGAATTTATAAGAGTATTGATGACGGACAAAACTGGGTAGCTGTAAGTGCAGGGGTTACCTCAACAAATTTTAGGGCTATTCAAGCAGAAGGAACTACTGTTTTTGCAGGAGGGCAAAATGGAACAGGAGTATATCGTTCATTAGATTATGGTACAACTTGGACTTTATTGACTAATGGAATTGCTTCTAGTTCATACAGAGGATTTGCGAGTAATAGTAGTTTAATAGTTGCAGGATCTACCTCTCAAGGTGTTTTTTACTCTTTAGATAATGGTGATAATTGGACTCAAATAAATCAAGGATTATTGGATTTAAATGTGTTTGATTTAGAATTAAACGCTAATTACATTGTTGCAGGAACGCCTTCTGAAGGCGTCTTTCGTTTTCCTTTATCCGAAATATTCACTACAGGAATTAATGAATCTCCACAAAATAACAATAGAACCCTACTTAAAGTTGTAGATATTTTAGGAAAAGAAACAAATCTTAAAAACAA
>JACNLP010000045.1 GCA_014381465.1 Flavobacteriales bacterium
TAGAAATTACTATTGATGAAAATATACAACTGCCATCATCTACAGTTGCGTTAGGATTATAATTTATAGCTGTTGGGTTAGTACAACCATTTACAGCTACTCCAATATTTATTGTATCCGAAACAAAGCAAGCCCAATTATTATAACCAACAAACACAATATAGTCGCCCGCACTTAGTCCACTTATATCTTCCGTACTTTGTGATGGTGTAGTATTCCAAAAATACACATAAGGAGCAGTGCCACCGCTCACTGTCATATCAATAGCACCATCATTTGCTCCTGTACTACTCTCATTAGTAATTGAATAAGTTAGTACTAAAGGACTTGGCTCAGCTACTGTGTATGTTGCAGTAAAAGTTTGATTTTGTGCATCAGTAATTGTAACCGTATAATTGCCTCCACTCAAATTTATTATATCCTGAGTTGTTGCTCCATTACTCCAAGAAATATTAAAAGGAGGCACACCCCCATTTACAGTTAAATTAATTTCTCCATTTCCATCACCATTGCATTGTAAATCTGTAATAATTACTGAAGCAGTAATAGGTGTAAGTACTCCCTCTTGCACTATAATATTAGTTGAAACAAAACAACCATTATCATCAATAGCATAAAAAGTATAAGTACCTGCTGGAATATTTATTAAATCCTGATTAGTAGAATAAGGCGACACCCAATAATAAGTATAAGGAGGAGTACCTCCTGATATTGTAGTATAAATTGCACCATCAGAATTTCCAGGAGCTGAAGTACCTACTGCATTATAAGAAACAACTATTGCAGTTGGCTCTATGATTGTATAAGTTGCCGTTTCTACTTGACCTTGAGCATCAGTTACATTTACCGTATAACTTCCAGGTGAGAGATTACTTATATCTTGAGAAGTTGCTCCATTACTCCAAGAGTAAGAAAATGGAGCTAAACCTCCACTAATACTTATATTAATAGCACCATCAGAATTACTACCACTTACAGTAGAATTACAACTTACATCAGTAACAACAGCAGATAAAACAATTGGCACATTTACAGCTACACATCCAATGGAAGATTGTAATGATGATCTGCTTCCATTTAATGTTGCACGCATTCTTGTTTTTTGATCATTTGAAAACATATACATACAAGCGTCATCAGTATAGTCCATATAGTTCATAAACATATCTCCATTGCTACCATTTCCACTACAATTAGAGGTAGAAGGGAAATTAGGACAACCATAATTTGAAGATGCTTGAGTGGGAGTGTCATTACAGTAATCTGTGCCGCAATTAGCATCTCCCCAAATATGGCGTAAGTTCAGATAATGTCCAACCTCATGAGTTGCCGTTCTTCCCTTATGATAAGGGTATGTAGCTGAGATATCACCAAAATAAGCATAATCCACAACAATACCATCCTCATTTGATGCCCCAGAATTTGGAAATTGAGCATATCCCAAAATACCTCCACTAATATTACATACCCAAATATTCATATAATCGGAAGTATTCCAAGCATCATGCCCTCCACTACTAGAGTGTTTCACATCATCATTGGTTGAAAATGAACTGTTATTTGTATATGTTCTTGTAATACCTGTAGTGGTATTACCATTAGGATCTCTTACGGCCAAGCAAAATTCAATTTGAGAATCGGCAGCAACTCCAGAGAAAGCAGAAGGAACTGAGGAAGCATCAGGATTTGTTTTTCTAAAATCTTCATTTAGCACTTGTATTTGTGAATACACATCATTATTAGAAAGATTCTGTGCAGATGTTTTATATACAATATGTACAACTACAGGAATTGTAATCACATTAAGCAACATACTTTCAGGACTATTATTTATCCAATTCTGAATTGCACTTTCCTCTTGTTGCATACGAACCTGTACTTGAGGATCATTTTGTATCAACTGATTTAGATGTTGCATTGTACCACAATTTCTACCTTGTGAACTTGCAAATAGCACATTAATAACTAATATTAATAATAGGGATAATTTTTTCATTTTTACTTGTTTTTTTGCTGCAAATATACAAAATTACCGATTACAAATTGCTTTATAATCACACCAATCACATGCTTTTTCATCTTCT
The DNA here is from genome assembly GCA_014381465.1 of Flavobacteriales bacterium. GTDB lineage: Bacteria > Bacteroidota > Bacteroidia > Flavobacteriales > BACL11 > DUAL01. The sequence continues at coordinate 2,085 of JACNLP010000045.1, forward strand.
GCTTGAATAAAATTATTAGTTAATATTTTATTAATCACATTTACTAACTGATTCTCAATTTCACCCATTACCTCTTTATTAATAAATAAGGTATTTCTTTTTTTACCATCATATTTTGATACTGTAAGCAAACCATCTTTAAGGTTTTTAAATGAAAAATCTCCAGCAAGTACTTTTTTATCCAAATATTGAGGATTCTTTTTTAAGTACAAATAAGCATATACTAAAAGTTGAAACGCTTTTGCTTTTGATGGTTTATCACAAATATCATCCCACTGATAAAAAGCAACATCTGTTTTAGAAATTTGTCCTGTTTTATAATCAATAATTCTTAAAGTATCTCCTAAAGTATCTACTCTATCAACTTTGCCTTTTATATTAAATTCAAGGTTATTAACCTTTAACTTAAATTCATGTTCCTTTTCCGATTCTAAAATATTTAAAGAAATATTACTTTTTAATGAGTTGCTTAAGTATTTTTTTTCAAAGTCAAGAAAATCTTCAGTTATCTTTTTTGCGATTTCTAATGAAAGGTAGTTTTTTCCTTCTTTATAACTTTCTCCATCTGATTTTTCAATAAATTTTGTTTCTACTGATTTTATCATCTCAGATTTTAAATCATCAATTTGCTTAGGAGTTATATTTCCTAAAGGGTAGGTTTCTTGAAATGCATCATGAATTGCAGAACCAACCGTACTTGCTTCAGTAAATTCTTCCACTTCTTCTACTTTTTTTATTTTTGCTAAATACTTATAATAAAAAGAAAGCGAACAATTATTATACATATTAAGTGCTGATGGAGATACATAAGTAGCCCAACTTTCAATTTGCTTTTCAAGCCCTTTATTTTCTACAGAAATAATTGTTTTATCAACAAATTTTAATTTATCTCCACTAAAAACAAGATGATTGATTTCACCATTATTATAATAGGGAAACTCTGCTAAAAGTTGTGTAATAAATCTACTTTTTTCACCACTTCCAAAATCATCAGTTTGGGTATTATACAAAATTGTAATATTCTCGGCTCTTTGTAACAATCTGTAAAAATGATATGCATAAACAGCATCATTCTCTCTATAAGTAGGCATCTCAAAATAGACTTTCACATCAAAAGGAATAAAAGAATTTACCGATTTTCCTTTGGGTAAACATCCTTCATTCACGCTCATAAGTATTACATTTTTAAAATCTAAAGTTCTACTTTCCAAAATACCCATTAATTGAATACCCTTTAGCGGTTCTCCCTGAAAAGGAATTACTTCTTTAGCAATAAGTTGATTCAAAATTGAATTCAGTGTTTTTATTTCAATGCTAAAATTATTCTCAGTAATTAAAGATTTTAAAAGGTTAAACGATTTATTAAATGCAAATAAAACTTCAGAATCAATAGTGCCTTTTTTCCCAACTAAAGTTTCTCGAAAAATACTTGTTAATTCCTGAACTGCAGAAATTGCAGGGGTTACATCATTCCATACTGAAAGAATAGAAATTAGGATTTTATAATCTTCTTTAAAATGTTTTTCAATCAATTTTGGCTCTATAAACACTTTATTTTTAGATGTTATTTTAAGTCTTAATTCTGAAATATAATCAGGATTTATAATCTTTTTAAGTAAAGGATGTGAAATAAATAATAATACATCTTTAAAATAAAAAGCAGATTTTTTATACTCAAAAGCCCTAAGTTGCATGGCAAACAAACTCTCAATTAAGGAATAAAAAGGAGTGTTTTTTAAGGGACTCCCCATGGTTACATTTAATTCTCTTACATTAGTAGGTAAATTATTTAGCACAGGATAAAGTAAAGATTCATCAGCCAATACAATTGCGGTATTACTCTGTTTCAAATCTTCATCTGAAAGATGCTTAATTACCTCAGCTCCTACTTTTGCCTGAGCTATATTTTTTGGGCAAGCAACTATATTAAAATTCCTTTTTGGTTTTGTGAAATAATCTCCTATTACTTCAAAATTAATTTCTTTCCATTTGTCTTTTTGCTTCCTTAAAAAACTTCCTGCCTCTTGATTTTTATTTTTTAAATAATAATTATCTGCATCCCAAAATACTCTTGCAATATCCTTTTGTTTTAAGTATTCTATTATTTGCTGTTCCGATTTTGTAAGTGCATTAAGTCCTACAAACCACACCTTTTCCCATTTTAGATTTACCTTAGAGATATCCTCAACAGCTTTGCGATAAGCCATGCCCTGATATGCTAACCCTTTAGCTAACAACATATTATTAAACTGCCTATACCACAGGTAAAAATTCGCATAAAAATCAACAAAGTTTTGCTGAGATTCTGTTAGTTTTTCAGAGGACAAACTCCAATCCTTTACGCTCCAATTTTCTAATTCCTTTACTTCTTTCAAATTTGAAAAAATAGCTTTTGCATCTACCATATTTCTATCTACCTCATTAAAATCATGCAACAATATATTACTCCAATTCAAAAACTCATCAAAGGATTCTGATTTCTTGGGTAAGTTTTTAAAGGAACTTTGGTATAAATAAAATTGTAGAGAAATATTATCAACAACTTTTAATCCTGAAACAGATTCTACAAACTCCTCTACTGAAAAAAACTGAGGAAGAAAAATTGGTTTTTTTATTTTTTTCGATAAATAATGTTTGAGAAAAACAACAGCCCTTTTACTAGGTAAAACCACTGCCATTTTATCCATATTTTCTGGATATTTTTCTACTAATCTTGTAGCTATATCTTCTAAAAATGCTTTCATATTTTGTGAACTAATTTTCCTAAACTGGTGTAAACCAAATATTTTTCTATATTTTTATATCCCATTTCCTGCAAAATTGCAGCATAATTAATTATCTGCTTTTTATGTTTATCTTCTGGCGTTCCTGTTTTATAGTCTATTACTATTGTATTAGTTTTAGAAAATAATAGTCTATCCGGAATATAAGTACTACCATCTTTTAGAAGTATTTCTCTTTCATTTTTTACTTCCCATTTTTCATTAAAAAATTGTAAAAACTCTTTGTTTTGAAACAAGCTAATGAGCTTTGTATTTAGTTTTTGTTCCAAATTGCAAAGCCCTTCCTGGCATAAGGATTTAACTACACTCTCAATTTCTGTAGAATTATTTATTCTAGAAAGTGCTAAATGCAATAATTTTCCCCAATCTTTATTAGAATCCTGTGATATAGTATCCCAATATTTTTCAGAAGATTTTTTTAAGGAAACTACCTCCTCCCAATTCGTTTTTTCTAATTTATAAGTGTTAAATAAATCCATTATTTTTTTCTTTTCACCCTTGTATTTTTCCAAAGGGTCTCCTATTACTTTTTTATCCACTACATTAAAAAGATAAAGGAAAGAATTTAACCTGCCTGATTTAGTGAAGTTATCTCCAATATTTTTTGGGTATTCTTTGGCATAAATATACAATCTTTGTTTTGCCCTTGTTGTTGCAACATATAGTTTGTTCAAACTATCCATTAAAGTTAATTCGTTTTCTTTTCTGTTTTCATTTGCAAAATGCGAGTGTTCCAATTTCTTTCCCCCTCTAATTAGTGCCGATTTTAATTTGTTAGAAGTAAATTTTGAGGTATCTACCCAAATATTATTTCCCTTTGTTCCTGCTTCCCAATTAAATGGAATCATTACTACATTAAAGGCAAGCCCTTTTGCCTTATGAATCGTCATTACTTGCACGGCATCAGCATCTTCTGGTACAACTATAGATTCATTTGTTTTATTATCCTCCCACCACTGTAAGAATTCAGTTAAACTACTCCCATTTTTCTCCGAAAACCTAAGCACTACATCTAAAAAGAATTGTGTAAACAAATCCTCTTTTATTTTTAGTGAAATAATTATTCTTTCTACTGCTTCATACAAAGGCATTCTTAGTAATTTATCTATATCTAAATTGATGCCAAATTCTTTTAATAGTAAAAAAAATGAATCGTTAGTTTGCAGTAACAGATTTAGCTTATGAGCACTTTTTTTGATGGAGTTTCTGTTTTGCAAAAAATTTATAATTAAAGCTTTAGAAAGATTATCGTTTCTTTCAAGCATAAACTTAAGTACTGCAACAATAAGGGTTACATTATCAGAAGAATATAGTAAAAGCCCATCATTAGACACTACCTGAATTCCATCTTCCTTTGACAATTGCTGGCTTACAAAAGACACCATCTTTCTACTATTACACAAAATTGCTATATCCTTATTTCGAAAATCGCTATCCTTTTTTAGCTTATTAATTTCGTCAATCATTTTTTTGATAATGTTTAATTTAACCCCCTGATTTTCATCATTTATCAATTCCAAATGTATATATCCACCTGCCTCTGCCTTACTATAGTTTTGCTTACAATTTTCATATATTCTTTTCAAGTCAACCGCTAATACATCTCTTAACTTTTCATAGAAATTATTATTAAAATCTATGATGTTTTTCTTACTTCTATAGTTTTCATTTTTATCTTCTGGCTCAATATAATGGGCTTCTAATTTTCTTTCCCATTGCTGTGAAAAGCATAAATTTTCTCCTTTAAATATCTTTGGGATTTTTACAAACTGCTCCACCTCTCCACCTCTCCACCTGTAAATTGATTGCTTTCCATCTCCAACTATTAAGCATTTGTTATCATCTAAAGTAGCAGTAATTAATGGTAAAATATTCTGCCATTGCAATGTAGATGTATCTTGGAATTCATCAATTAAAAAATGATTATACCTCTCTCCTATTCTTTCATATATAAATGCTGCATCTTGTTTAACTATTACATTATGAATTTTTTTGTTAAAAACAGAAATCTGCTCAATATTCTGTTGTTTTTTATACAAATTTACCTCAGCTGTTAGTTCATTAAGCACAGCTATTGAGTAGATATTTGTAAGAATAGAATTTATAGTATTATAATCCTTTAGATACTTCATTAAATCGGTAAAAAATGATTTTAGATTTGTTTTATGCAAATCCACTAAATCTTTTATATCATCTGATTTTGACTTTCCGTACCACTCATCATTTAAAATATATCCTTGAAGAGTTTGGGTTGGAGTCCAGCTTTTTTCATCATTAATATTTTTTGTAAAATGGTTGAAAAATATACCTCTTTGAAAATGCTCTTTTGTAAATCCATAGGAATTAAAAAACTGCACTGCTTTTACAGAAAGAGATTTAATGTTGTTAGTTATTACTCTTTGCTTAATCTTTAAATCATTTCGCACCTTCATACATTCTTCAACAGAGATGTTTGTTGAAATATATGGGATTGCTTCCTCTTTAAATAAATTTTCGGTAAACTCCTGTAAATCATTCTCAATGTTGGCACTTTTTCCATCCTCTGCTTTTTGTAAAGCAAAATTCACAAGTGCTTTTGATAAAGCACCACCCTCAGCTGACATTTTAGATAAAAGTGATGAAACAACTGGCTGAATAATTTTGTAATTATCCATTTCTAATTCAAAATTCTGTGCTAAATCTAAATCAGAAGAAAAAGTTCTAACAATATTATATGTAAATTTATCAATAGTTGAGATTCTGAAATCGGTATAATTATGTAAAATGCTCTCTCGTACTTTTTTTGAGTTTTCTATTATTTCTTTTTCGGTAATATTTATGTTTTCCTTAAGCCATTCTACTTTCTTTTTATCTGCATCTAATGATAATTCTTCCAGATATTCCAATACTCTTTCCTTCATTTCGGCTGCTGCCTTATTGGTAAAGGTGATGGCTAAAATCTTTTTATAATAATCAATATTCTTGTTTTTTGCTCCTAAAAGAGCCAAGGCAATATAATTTAAAGAAAGTGTATATGTTTTTCCTGAACCGGCAGATGAACGATATACAGCAAAGTTTTTAGTATTCAATTGTATAATTTTTATATGCTCCATTATAAGAAAAAAAGAAATGGAATACACTAATTTCTTTTAAATGTTATCAACATAAAAAACAACTATTCTTTTTCATTTGAACTTGCAAAATTAAGTTAGTCATTTTGAGCACTCTCCAAAAAAAGATCAAGAAGTCTTCAATTGTTCAGTATAGCAACAAAAAATTATCCCTCTACCAAATACATTAGCTCCCTTATTTTTAAGGAAAAAGTTATACTACTAATAGATACTTATAGCTTAAGGGGACTTCTAAAAGTTAAATACTAATATCTATCCTTTATTTTAGCGTCTTATTTATTTAGAAAACCTATTTTTGCAGGAAATTTATAATCAAAAAATAAACGAATGTCAGCATCTTATGAAAGCCAATTAAATGATTGGATAAACAAAGAAAAATCAGGAGTGAATTTATTGAATTCTGTAGGAACATTAATGTACGATAAAGGAATAGAATTAATTCTTTTCAGAAACCAATTACTAGAGATTGGAGTATCAGAATTAATGAATTTTATTTCTTATGCAAACAATGTAGTTGGTAGAGAGAATAATGTTGAAACTGCTACATTATTAGCTTCAGAAATGTTAAAAATGGACTTAGCTCCATCAAAAATAGATATCGGGCTTTTAACTGCTGAATATCTTGAAGAAAAAGCTACTGATGCAAATGCATTTTTATCAAATAAATTAAGTCATATTATTGGAGCATCACAAACTGTAAACTCTGCCAAAGATGTAATTCTTTATGGTTTTGGTAGAATTGGAAGATTAGCAGCAAGAGAGCTTATAAAACAGGCTGGAAAAGGACAGCAATTAAGGTTAAAAGCAATTGTTGTAAGAAGACTTACAAATGAGCAAATTATCAAAAGAGCTGACCTTTTAAGAACGGACTCTGTTCATGGTGCATTTAAAGGTGTTGTTGATGTTGATTTAGACAAACAAGCAATTATTGTAAATGGGCAAGTTATCAAGTTTATTGATGGAGGAAACCCTGAGGATATTGATTATACGAAACACGGAATAAATGAAGCTTTGTTAATTGATAATACCGGTGCATTTACCGATAAAGAAGCATTATCACGCCACTTACAAGCCAAAGGAGTTAGCAAAGTTTTACTTACAGCTCCTGGTAAAGGAGTTCCTAATATTGTGTATGGAATTAACTCTAAAGAATTAGATATTGATAATACTGACATTTTCTCAGCTGCATCATGTACAACAAATTGTATTGCTCCTATCCTACACATTGTAGAAAACAAATATAAAATTGTAAAAGGACACTTAGAAACAGTACACTCCTACACTAACGACCAAAATTTATTGGACAATATGCACAAAAAACCAAGGAGAGGTCGCTCGGCAGCTATTAATATGGTAATTACATCAACAGGAGCAGGAAAAGCGGTAACCAAAGTAATTCCTTCTTTAGCAGGTAAGCTTTCTGCAAATGCAGTGCGTGTTCCTACTCCAAATGTTTCTTTAGCTATCTTAAAATTAACTTTGGAAAAAGCCACTTCATTAGAAGAAATGAATGCTACAATGAGAGATGCTGCTTTAAAAGGAAACCTTGTAAATCAAATCCATTACCAAATAGATCCTGATTTAGTTTCTACTGATATTATTGGTGATTCTTGTTGTTCAGTTTATGATAGCAATGCAACTATCTGCACTGAAGAAGGAAATGATGTTGTACTTTATATTTGGTATGATAATGAATTTGGCTACACTAAGCAAGTAATCCGTTTGGCTAAGCTAATTGCTAAAGTTAGAAGGTTTACTTACTACTAGCAGATAATGCAATCTGACTTACAGATTAATCATAGGAATTTTATTATTTATAAATTCCTCAACTCTTTATTTACAGGCGTTTCAGTTGGTATACTTTTTGTTATCTATTCAAATAACATTGAGCCTTCAACTTATTCTTTAGGCGGAATTGCTTTAGCAGGACTAATGATGATGCTTTCCTTAATGTATTCTAAAATACTTAATAATTATTATTTCTTCAGAATTTCATTGTTTGTAGAATTAGTTCTTCTTTTTCTGATAATTTACTTCCTCATATTCTCCTTTTCCACTACAACATCTTTACTTATTTATTGTGGCTATCAACTTTCGTTTGTTTTTGGCTCTTATCTGCTTAGAGCTGAAACACTATCATTAAAGAAAGACAAAATACTCACTTGGGTAGATATGTCAAAAAATGCAGGTTATCTAGTAGGACTTTTGGTTTCCTTTTTATTCTATAAAATAATTGAATCTGATTTTCAATTTCAGGTTTTGGGGTATAACATTTCAGGATTAAATATAGCAAATAATGAACTTCAAGTGTTCAATATCCATTATTTACTTCTAATAATTGAAGTGATTATCATCTTTTCTCTTATTAAATCTTTTAAAAGAGTTAAAAATTAACAATCCTTACAACAATCTTTCTCTTGAATAAGTTTACAAGAAAAAACAGCAAGAGTAGCACCTAAAGTTGTAGAAACAAGATATATCCATAAAAATGACATATCGCCAAACAAAGCAGGTGCAATACTTCTAGCAGGGTTCATAGATGCCCCTGAAATAGGTCCTGCAAAAGTTGCCTCAAATGCAACTACTCCACCAATAGCAAGAGCAGCTGTTATGCCTTTTTCTTTTGCCCCTGTCGATACATTCAAAATCACAAACATCAAGATAAAAGTAAGTATTAGTTCCAAAATAAAAGATTGAACCCAATTATTTTTAAGCGGCATGGTTTCCCCCATTGTTATCGCCTCAGGAAACATATAAAACAAAGTAGCAGAAGCCAAAATAGCACCTGCAATTTGGAAACTGATATATGGTAAAACCTCTTTAGCTTCTAATCTTTTTGCTACTGCAAAAGCAATGCTTACTGCAGGATTAATATGTGCACCAGAAATATCTCCAATTGCATAAATCATAGTCATTATCACCAATCCAAAACACAAACCAATTCCTAAATGAGAAACTGCACCACCAGATATATCGTTAATAATTATCGCTCCACAACCTACAAAAACCAAAATGTAAGTTCCTAAAAATTCTGCCCAATATTTTCTCATGATAATTTTTCTTTAAGTTTATTCATTATTATTTCTGGGGTAAAGCATGGTTTTTTGCTTTTTTTATCTATAAAAACTAAAACTACTTTTCCAGTGTTCAGCAATTGATTTTCAGTATTAAAAGTTTCATAATAAAAATTTATTCTAGCAAAAGGCAGTTCTTTTATGGTAGTTTTTATTGTTAGCTCATCATCATAAAATGCTGCTTTTTTATAGTTAATTTCAAAATTTACAACAGGAAGTGAAATGCCTTTTTCCTCTAATTCTTTGTAGCTTATTCCTAGTGATCGTAATAATTCAACCCTCCCCACTTCATAATACTGAGCATACACACCATAATAAACAAATCCCATTTGGTCAGTTTCACCATATCTTACTCTAATTTTTGTTTTAAAAGAATACATGCTGCAATAATACGCACAATAATTTTATTTCTTAATATTGCCAGCCAATGAAGTTAAAATTCTACATACTATCAATAATAACTTTGTTTCTTACTGCATGTTCGGTACAATACAATTTACAATCTCATTCTGAGATTGTTTATGATGTAAAAGCAGAAAGTGATAGCACTATAGTCGCTATTATTACCCCTTATAAAATTGGCATTGATTCTGTAATGAATGAGGTCTTGTGTATTTCTGAAATAGAAATGACAAAAGGAAAACCTGAAAGTTTACTCGGTAATTTTGTTACAGATTTGTGTTTAGAACAATATTCTGACTTTGCAGATATTTGTGTAATGAATAATGGAGGATTGCGTTTCCCTCTTTTAAAAGGAGAAATTACAAGAGGAGATATTTTTAAACTTATGCCCTTTGAAAATGAACTTGTAATTATGGAGTTAGAAAAAGTGGATTTCTTACAGCTTTTACAATACATTACAAGCAGGGGTGGCGAACCATTTTCAGGGGTTGAAATAATAATGAATGGAGATGGGATTATTTTAAGTCAGAGTTTGGATTTAAATAAAGGAAAAATAAGAGTCTTAACTTCTGATTATTTAGCAAATGGTGGCGATAAAATGAGTTTCTTTCAAGATAAACAGCAAACAATGGTTGGGGTAAAGCTTAGAGATGCTATAATCAATTATTGTCTTTCTAAAGATACTATCACATCAAAACTAGATGGTAGATTAAAACAAATAGTAGAATGAATAGTAGGAGAGATTTTATTAAAAAGGTTAGCATGGGTGCATTGGGCTTTAGCATGCTTCCCAACGAAATATTTGCGACTAACGATTTAATAAAACTCACCATTTTGCATACCAATGATATGCACAGCCACATTGAGCCATTTACAAGCGGAAGAAACAAAGGACTTGGCGGTATGGCACAAAGAGCAACACTCATTAAAAAAATAAGACAAAAAAACGAGCATGTTTTACTTTTGGATGCTGGGGATATTTTTCAAGGAACCCCTTATTTTAATATATATGGTGGGGAGTTGGAATTCAAGCTAATGAGTGAGATGAAGTATGATGCAGCTACAATTGGCAACCATGATTTTGATAACGGACTGGACGGAATTCACAGACAATTACCACACGCCAACTTCCCATTTTTATGTGCTAATTATGATTTTTCTGATACCGTGCTTAGCGGACAATTTAAGCCCTACAAAGTGTTTAAAAAAGGGGAGATAAAAATTGGAGTATTTGGCATAGGAATTGAGCTTGACGGCTTAGTCCCTAAAAGCTTGTATGGTAATACAATATACAGTAACCCTATTGAAAAATGCAACTATTATGCCAATCATTTAAAGAATGAATTAGGCTGTGATTTGGTAATTTGCTTATCGCACTTGGGCTTTAAATATAAAGATGAGAAAATCTCTGATTTTCTCATGGCAGAACAAACAAAAAATATTGATTTAATTATTGGTGGGCATACTCATACTTTTTTAAATGCACCAATTTTAAAACTAAATAGCCAGCAAAAAGAGGTGCTTATTGCACAAGTGGGTTGGGCAGGAATAAAAATCGGCAAAATCGACTATTTCTTTAGTAAAGAAAAAGTACTAAAAGATGCTTTTGGAGGATCATTACTTATTAAAAACAGATAACTATTTTACTGTTTTTTGAGGATTCAATACTGATTTTAAGCACTTAATAAAGATTAAAAAAAATTAACAAAAGTAAGTTAACAAAAACTTTCATATTTTAAAAAATGTTTTAATATTTGCTTCACAATTTGCCGAAAGGTAAATTTTACGACTTAATTAAAAAACTCAAAACAAAAACTAAAACCGCAAAAAAATGACAAAACTGTCTTGTGAGGAAATCTGGGAAAAATGCTTATCGGTAATACAAGACAATGTAAGTTATCAAAATTTTAAAATGTGGTTTAAGCCGATTGTTCCTGTTGCAATAAAAGGAAATGTGCTAACTATTCAAGTGCCTTCCAAATTTTTTTATGAGTGGCTTGAAAGACACTACATCACTCTTCTAAAAAAGACAATAAGAAAAGAATTAGGAAAAGAGGGTAAATTGGAGTATCATATAATAATTGACAACTCCACTGGCTCAAAGCCTTATGTTACAAAAATTCCGAGCAACAACACTAAGCCACTACAAAACAACCCAGTAACAATGCCAATAAATCTGAAAGAAACATCTATCAGAAATCCATTTATTATTCCTGGCTTACAAAAAATAAATATTGACCCTCAACTAAACCCAAGCTACACTCTTGATTCTTTTGTAGAAGGCGAATGCAACCGATTAGCTCGTTCTGCTGCTTATGCAGTAGCTCAAAAGCCAGGAGGAACTTCCTTTAACCCTCTGCTTATTTACGGAAAAGGTGGTTTAGGGAAAACACATTTAGCCAATGCAAGTGGCATTGAAATTAAAAAACAATTCCCTGAAAAAACGGTTCTTTATGTTTCAGCCGATAAGTTTCAAACTCAGTTTGTTGATGCAATAATGAGAAATAATAAAAATGATTTTGTTCATTTTTACCAATCTATTGATGTATTGATAATTGATGATGTTCAGTTTTTCTGTGGAAAAGAAAAAACACAAGATGTGTTCTTCCACATTTTTAATCATTTACACCAAAACGGCAAGCAACTAATTCTTACTTCCGATAAAGCTCCTGTGGATATGGTAGATATGGAACAAAGATTACTTTCTCGTTTTAAATGGGGGCTTTCTGCTGATTTGCAAGCACCCGATTTAGAAACTCGCTTGGCTATTTTGAAAAAGAAAATACATAATGATGGAATAGAGATTCCTTATGAAGTAATAGAATATATTGCGTATTCTATTACTACTAATGTGCGTGAATTAGAGGGCGCTTTAATTTCCCTTTTGGCTCAATCTTCTTTAAACAAAAAAGAAATCACAATTGATTTGGCAAAAAATATGTTGGATAAATTTGTGAAAAATACAGTTAGAGAAGTTTCCATTGACTACATACAAAAAGTGGTTTGTGATTATTTTGATATTCCAATTGATATTATGAAATCAAAAACCAGAAAAAGAGAAATTGTTCAGTGCCGTCAATTAGCTATGTTTTTTTCTAAGCAAATGACAAAAAGCTCTTTGGCTATGATTGGGAAACATTGTGGAAATAAAGACCATGCAACTGTACTTCACGCTTGTAAAACAGTAAATAATTTAGCAGATACCGATAAACAATTCAAGGGTTATATCTCTGATATTGAAAAGAAACTCTCCTTAGCTTAATATTTTTATCATGAGCAAAATTCTGATGGTTTGCTTGGGCAACATCTGTCGCTCTCCGCTTGCAGAAGGCATACTAAAATCAAAAACTGAGCATTTGGATGTTATAGTAGATTCAGCAGGAACTGCTGCCTATCATATCGGAAGTCAGCCAGATATTCGCTCTATTGAAATTGCAAATAAATATGGAATAGATTTAAGAAATCAAAGAGCAAGACAATTTAGTAGAGCAGATTTTGATGAGTTTGACATCATTTATGCAATGGATACCAATAATTTTGCACACCTAACTTCTCTTGCTGAAAATCAAAATGAGAGAAATAAAATCCGTATGATTCTAAACGAAATAAAATCAGAATCTTTTGATTCAGTACCTGACCCTTATTATGGAGGAGATAACGGCTTCCAAAATGTGTACGAGATGTTAAATAAGGTATGCGAAATAATTACTCAAAATCTTGAAAAAAGGTAAATTATATCTTATCCCCTCTTTGCTTGGCGATAGTGATGTAAATACTTGCCTTCCAAACGCAATAAGCAATCATATTAAAGAGGTAAATATCTTTATTGTAGAGAATATTCGTTCGGCAAGGCGATTTATTAGGAAAGTAGATAAGGAAAAAGATATTGATAACACCATTTTTTATGCTTTTGGAAAACACGATAAATTAGATTTAGAAAATGATTTTCTACCTCATATTTTAAATGGGGAAAATGTTGGATTTATTTCAGAGGCAGGATTACCTTGTGTTGCTGATCCTGGATCAAAAATTGTTGCTTATGCTCACGATTTTCAAATTCAAGTAATTCCACTTATTGGCCCTTCTTCTATTTTTTTAGCACTAATGGCTTCAGGGATGAATGGACAAAATTTTGCTTTTACAGGCTACTTACCTATTGACAAATCCGAGAGAACAAGAGCTTTAAGAGTGCTAGAATCTCTTACAAAAAAGACTGGTCAGACTCAAATCTTTATGGAAACTCCATACAGGAATCATCAACTATTTGATACAATTATTAAAGTTTGCAGTAACAACACAAAGCTTTGTATTGCAAGTGATATTACACTTCCAACAGAATACATTAAAACCAAAACTATTGCTGAATGGAAAGAAGAAAAGATCAATATGCATAAAAAACCTGCTATTTTTCTGATTGGATAAGTCGTTTTATGATATATATCATATTCCTAAACAATTAGTTTACATATGTTTGCAAATAATAATAATACCTTTGCGTTATTATTCAATCATTAATTAAAAAAAACAAAATTATGAAAACAAAAAACATTCTTTATGCCTTATTGGCAATGGTAATGATTATTTCTTCTTGTAAAAAAGAAGTGGTAATCGAACAAACAGATGGAATACTTCCATCAAGTTTTATGGTAGAGATTCCAAGTTCTATTAGTTATTCTCCTGCCAGTGCAAAATTAAGTTCAGTAAATGTAGTTCCTTTACATGGTGATACAATTTACGAAATGTTAAGAGCATTTGTAAATGTAGGTGATCAAGCAGCTCAAATCACCCACAACATTATTCAAGCAATAAATACGAATAACTTATCTCAACCTATGAGTTTTTCATTTACCGGAGATGATGGAAATACAAAAGATGTAGCAATTGTAAATGGGACTAATTACGATTATGAAATGACAATTTCAGATGCAGGAAATAATGCCTTGCAAGTATTTTGGAATACAAATTCGGGAAATGGTGTTGAAGGATTTTCCATTCTTAATATTTATGAAATTGATCATAATAATGGCATTCAGTTTACAAACACATTAATAAGAATTGACTATTCGGAAGTTACAACTGCTTATGATAAAGAAATGTTAGTTCAAATTACTGGATGGCCAATGAGTGGAACAAACGATATTGATAATCTTAAAATGTTTGTTGGAAAAACATCTTCAGGTATTTTAGATATTTATGGAAATTCTAATCATCCTACAGCCATAATAGTTGATACTACTCATCAAGATGGCTTTGAATGGGCATTTAGAGCTCATTCTGATGCCGGCTTAAATATAGCAGTTGCTGAAGTCGGATTGCCAACAACTACACATAGTATCAATACAGATATCTTCTCTAATTTCTCTATATATAATGTATTGCAAACTGAAGTACATTCGTATTGGGACCCTTTTGTTGCTACAGGACAAATAACCCAAGCACAAGTAGATTCAATTATTGATTTGTATTTAGTAAATGCTGAAGCTCCTGGATTTTTTGCAGCAGGACAAGGATTTGTAAAAGCAGGAACAGCACCAATTATTGGAGCATCTGGCTACAACTTCTTAGAAAGCAGAATGAATAGCATGAATTTACTACCATATATCCCATCAGATATTAATGCTCTTACAATTAATTGGCAATAAAAAAACTGAATAATTTTAAATAAAAAAAAGCCACTTTAAAGTGGCTTTTTTTATTAAGTCGTTTGAGAAATTATTTTATTTCTAATAACTCTACCTCAAAAATTAAAGTTGCATTAGCTCCAATTCCTGCTTGAGGAATGCCTCTCTCTCCATAAGCCAAAGTTGATGGAATAATAAATGTGAACTTATCTCCAACTACCATAAGCTGCATTCCTTCAGTCCAACCAGGAATAACTCTATTAAGTGGAAAAGAAGCTGGTTCCCCCCTATCTACTGAGCTATCAAAAACTGTTCCATCAGTAAGTTTTCCTGTATAATGAACCGTTACTGTACTTTCAGCAGTTGGATAAACTTTTCCACTTCCTTTATTAATTACTTTATAAGCCAATCCGCTTTCAGTTATTGTTGCTCCTTTAGTCAAGTTTTTCATTTCCTCAGCTAGTTTTGCTGTTTTTTCAGCTTCCTCTTTTTTAATATTTTCTAAGGCAGTATTAAAAGTTTTTACTGCATCAAATGCTTTGGCAGTGTTTCCTTTTCTAATTATAGAAACTGACTCCAAAACATCATCTTGCTCAATAGCATCTACAATTTCTTGACCCTCCACAACATGTCCAAAAACAGTGTGTTTTCCGTCTAACCATGGCGTTTCTTTGTGTGTAATAAAAAACTGACTACCATTTGTAGCAGGTCCTGAATTTGCCATAGATAAAATTCCAGGTCCAGAATGTTTCAAATCCGCATGAAATTCATCAGGGAATTTATAACCAGGATCTCCCATTCCGTTTCCATCTGGGCAACCTCCCTGAATCATGAAATCAGCTATTACTCTGTGAAATTTCAAGCCATCATAATAAGGAATTCTTTTTTCCTTTGCTTTGTTTTTAATTTCCCCTTCTGCTAAACCAACAAAATTGGCTACTGTGAGAGGTGTTTTTTCAAATTCTAATTGAATTAGAATTTCTCCTTTGTTTGTTTTGATTTTTGCGTACATACCGTCTTCTAAATTTGATTTATTATCATTGTTATTAAATTGTGTTCCGGCTATAATAGCTAGCCCTAAAAGTATTGCTTTCATTTTTTTTAAAGTTTTGTGTTATTTAATTGTGTTTTATATTTATTGAAAATTTCTTTTAAGTTTTCTATTGTTTCATCTACCGATACATCTGAGATTCCTCCTGCTGCATTTCTATGTCCTCCCCCACTAAAATATTTTTTTGCAATTTCATTCACCTGAAAATCTCCTTTTGAACGCAAGGAAAGTTTTACCATACCTTCTTTTTCTGCAATAAAAACAGCAAATATAACATCTTCAATAGTAAGAGCATAATTTACAATCCCCTCTGTATCACCTTTTTGAAATTTAAAGCGTTTTAATTCCTCTGCTGTTAACGAAATTATTGCTGCATTATTTTCTTTGAATATTTGTAATTTTTGATTTAAGCAATAGCCCAAAAGTTTCACTCTATTTTCAGAAAAATTATCATACACCAAATCATGAATTTTTGAATTTTCTGCTCCTTTTCCTATTAGCTCAGCAATAATATGATGTGTTCTTTCAGTTGTTGATGAGTATTTAAACGAGCCCGTATCAGTCATAATCCCTGTATAAAGACATTCGGCAACATTTTTATTAATAAAACCCTTGTAATCAAGCAATTCCATAATTTCAAAAACAATTTGTGCAGTTGCACAAGCAGTAACATCTGAGAAAAGAATATCTGAGATATCTAAATCTGGCTCTTGATGATGGTCAATCATTACTTTAGTGGCAGTTGAATTTTTCACAAAGTCGGCATAAGTATCTAATCTTCCTATTTGAGAAAAATCTAAAAGAAAAATAATATCTGCATTATCTGTTATTTTCTTGGCTTTTTGCTCTTGCTCTGTAAATACTATAACATTTTCATTTCCTGGAAGCCAATAAAGAAAAGATGCGTAATTATTTGGCGTAATTACACTCACATTATGCCCAAGTTGAATAAGTATATTGTAAAGCCCAAGAGCAGAACCCATTGCATCTCCATCCGGACCTCTATGAACTGTAATCACTATGTTTTTTTCTTTAGAAAGAAGTGATTCAAGTGCTTTTATTTTTTCTTGCATAGGGCGGCAAAAGTAAGAATAAAAAGCATTCTACAATAGTAAAGTTTTGTTGTTTTACAATCTTATTTTAAAAAATCTAATTATTAATTATTAGTTTCTTCTCCACTGTTCCATCATCAAAAATATAAAAAAGAGTTGCATTCTTTTTCGGCAAACATTCTCTACCTAACACATCTGTAATTTTTAAAAGTTTCTTATTAGTATTAATCTCCTCCAAATATGTAGGTATATTAGTGACATTAAAATATGCCGTATCGGAAACACAGCCGTTTACATCTGTAGAAATAAGCCAATACATTCCATTTTGTTGTGGAGTAATAGTTGTTAATGTTTCTCCAGTATTCCATAAAAAAGAAAAAGGGCTTACACCACTATTTACAATGGCCTCTAAATTAATTCCATTTTGATTTATCTGAACAATTGAAAAATAACAACTTCCATCATCTGTATTGGCAAGAGGATTGTAATTACATGAATTAGAATCGGTACATCCTGGAATTGGAGTGTAAAAAAACCAATCGAATTTCTTTGCACGATAAAGATTTGCTCCATTGTCATATTCTAATTGAAAAACAATATTATTAGCAGAATCCACTTCTGTTACAACTGAACCCATTCCTGCATATTGCAGATTTCCAAAATCGATAAGTGTATTACCATTAGGCAATCTCTGTACACTTCCGATTGATGGTGTAAAAAGAGAATCTGGGTGAACAAATTCCCAAACTTTTTCTGCTGTCATTAAGTTGGTATCCAATACGTATTCCACTGCTCTGGATATATTAATTGTACCAGTATATTGAGCACTGTAATTTCCATTATCGTATAGTATATACCTGTTATTACCCAAACTTTGTATGGAGTGCTGATGTGTGAAAGGATAATCATTAATAAAATTAAATTCATTTTGAGATCCTCCCCATCTCCAAATCACCTCTCCAGTTGTTCTGTGTATTTTGGTTATTTCATCTAAACCTCTAGAAGAGAGTAAAAAATGACCATCAAAATCAATGTCAATAGCATTGGCATGGATAAATGCATGTGATGAAGCTGTTAAATTAAGATAAGTATTATCTGTTACATGAAAATGATCCCAACTGCTCCACTGAAAAACAAGATTATGATTTGCATCTAATTCCTGAATAATCAATCCTTCAACAGTAGCATTTGGGTCTCCGCCCAACACAACTGTATCCATTGCATAAGGTTGCTCATCATATGCAAAAAGAACGTAGTTTCCATTTGCAAGTGCCAAAAAATCATGATTGTCGGCAGTGTATCCATTTACACAATACACAGAGTCAACTTCATTCTGAAGAGAGTCCATGATAAACCAACCATCTGAAGATCTGTCAAAATAGGAAAGTTTATTATTGTAATTTACTTTAAAATCCCAGCCTTTCATTCCCATATTTTGAGAATGTATTTCTGTAATAGAAGGATCTATAATCTTAACAGGTTTTAGTGGAGTCCCTCCTCTCAAAAAAAATAAATTAGCTTGCCAAGCATCTGGAGTATTTACCGTAATGGTATAATTTACTTGAGATGAAACCATAATTGGTAAACAAAATAATAGAAATAGAATTCTTTTCATAATAGTATATTTTAAATTATTATCACATTTGAGTTTTTATTTTTTCTTACATAAGTTGGCAAAAGTAAGAATAAAAAAATCTAATTATTAATTATTAGTTTCTTCTCCACTGTTCCATCATCAAATATATAAAAAAGAGTTGCATTCTTTTTCGGCAAACATTCTCTCCCTAATACATCTACAACTTTTAACAATTGCCTATTGGTTTTTTCAATCTCAATTACAGATGTCGCAGGATTAATAAGTCCGTTAATATCGTATTTGGAAAAAAAGCGCCAAATTTCTATTGAAGCACTTATATCCTGATTAGCAGTAAAAAAAGAAGTACCTGGCCAAGAGTGCCCTCCGTTAATAATTTTATAATGTTCTACTTCTACCCCATTTAAGCCATTTTTCCATACAAAATGCTCTGCCGTACTGCCATCAGAAGTATTGATATTCGGCATTGCAGTAAAAACACTTTGTGTATCACATTGGTTAAAATTAACCCAATAATCCATTGCAGAAGAAACTGATTCTAACCATGTATCTCCATTGTAAGGGACTGTAAAATCGGCAGTACCATGAACCTCCATTATAGGAATAGGATGTTGAGGGTTACAATTACCCATCATAAGCGGACCCATACCGCCAGTTACAGAAGCTACAGCAGCAATTCTACCTGAAAGCTGGCAAGCTAACAGATAACTCATAAAACCACCATTAGACATACCTGTGCTGTAAATTCTATTCGCATCTATATTATAAATAGCGGATAAAGAATCGATAAGTGCAGCAGTAAAACTAACATCATCACCAATACTTCCTGTCCAACCCACATTCCAATGAGTGTTTCCAGAGTTATCTAATTGCCCTTGGGGATGAACTACCAAAAAATTGGCTGTATCTGCTATTAAGCGAAAATCGCCATACCACATTTGATCGTTTGCATTGGAAGTATAGCCATGAAAATTCAATACAAGTGGTGTGGGATTATTAGCATTATACATTGTCGGCACATACAAAATATAATCTCTTTGCACATTATCGTGCGTAATACTAGCGTTTATTGTTTGCTGAGAAAAAGCAATTAACGGTATGGAAAAAAGTAAAAATAATAAGCTTCTCATTCTATTGCTTTATAAATTGTTTTGTAACTACCTTATCATCCATTTCCAAACTTACAAAATAAATCCCCCTTTTAATATTTTGCAAAGCCAAAACAATTTGGTTAGATCCTACAAAAACTTTTTTATTTCCTGTTTTTACTTTTTTCCCTAACTCATTATACACAGTCCAATTGGCATTAGTTGTTTTATCAGCAGTAAATTCCAAATTTACTTTATCGCTTGTTGGATTTGGGTAGATATTTAGCAGTAAATTATTTGCTGTACTTTCCTCAATACCTAATACATCTCCAACTGAGCTAATATTGGTTTGATAAATACCGTTTCCATGTGTACCCACCACAAGCAAGCCATCATTTTGTCTAAAATTCAGAAACTCCACCACCACAGCACCAATGGTTTGTGCTCCAATTTGTTTCCAAACGGTATTAGCTCCATCCAAATCATCCGTACCAAAAAGCCCAACAGAAGTACCCACCAAATACAAAGTATCATTTCCTAATGGTATAATTTCTGCTGTTCTGCAAGAAGGCCCATTACCACTTCCACTAGGATTTTGTTCTAAGTTTCCAGCAACTTTTGTCCAACTTGCGCCCCCATCCATACTATGGAAAAGCGAATAAACTGCATAGTTGGAATACACCACCAGTATTTCATCCGCATTATCTGGGTTAATGGCAATATCATAACAATAAGAGTTGGTACCAGTTGGGATATTAGTAATCATATTAAGTGGCGGATCGCCAACATTAGCATTGTCAATTCTGTAAATGTATTTGTTTTGTGTACCAAGATAAACCACATTAGCTGGATTAGTAGAAGTTTCAATGACAGAAATTTTCATAGAAGTGTTGGGCAATGTATCACTATATTTATGCCAACCCAAATCTGATTTCTGATGTGAATTATTGTAAGGAATATTTGCTACATCATTATTTCTCCAAAATCTATTGCCTTCCGCCCAATAAATAATATCAGAGTTTTCATCCATTACCATGGGGTTGATAAACATATAGTAAGTGCTATCAGCAGAAATAGGATCCATTCGGTTAAAAGCCAATCGCTCAGCATTTGTGTCTAACTTCATTTTATACATCACCCCTCTTTGAATTGTTAAATAAAAATCTTCTTCATTATCGGCAATACCTCCAAAAGCACCATCTCCATTAAAAGGCATGTTCCAATGAGAGGTTGGATTAGCCGAAAAATTAATGAAATTTCCATTGTCTTGAAAGCCACCATGCATTACGGTTGAGTTGGCATTTCTACTAACGGTAACCCCATATAGTTGTGTGGTATAATAGCCATTATTTAGGGAAGTCCAAACCACAGTATCCTTAAAAGTATTATAAGATTTAAACACCCCACCATCTGTTGCACTTAGCATCACGCTATCGTTAGAAGGTAAAAATAGTAAATCATGTTGGTCAGGATGATGATTAGGATATACACCCCAATTCCCATCTCCTTCTACCGAGCCAATAAAATAGCCGCCAATAATCATACTATTGTTTGGGCTAGTAAACCCATCAGTGGAGCGCCATAAATTCGTTCCTCCAATATAAACAGTATTGGAATTTGTAGGATGGACTTTTACTAGCAAATCATAACCACCTTGGGCATTAAAATTATCAAATGTTGTAGCTTGGTTTGCTGGAATATTAGCCGATAAATCTGTCCAATTTCCTGTATTAGCTTCATATTTCCAAAGGGAAGTCCATGTTTCTCCTCCAAAAAATACATTGGTATGCTGTCCGTAATTATCCGTTTCAGCAGCTAAAAAATACACCTCATCCTCATTGCTTGGATTTACGCCAATTGCAATCCTTCCATATACAGGTGGAAAAAGAGAATCTGTAATATTCGTCCAGTTTTGTCCATCTACTGACTTCCAAATTCCTTTATCTGTTCCGTCAGAACTAAGTGTGGCATAAACCACTCCATTAGTAGTAATCTCTACATTATTATGATAGGCATTTCCACCTCCTAACTGCAAAGCCCAAGAATTTCCGCCATCCTCACTTCTATAAACAGAGCCATAAGTGGCCGCATAAACCACATCTAAGCTATCATTAGATTTATCACATTCTATGTTCCAAATAAAATCAAAATTAGAATCGAAAGATTGTGGGGTGTTGGTAGCTGTTACGGATAAGGAATCCCAACTCAATCCTCCATCAACTGATTTATAAATTCCGTTACCTTGATAGTAAGCACCTCCACCACTTGCCGAACTTCCTGTAAGCTCTCCACTTCCAAAATACCAAGTATCTTCATGCCCTAACCTTGTATCTTGTACAACACATGTTACATTGTGTAATTGATTCGGATCAGTTGTCATTCCCCAACTTTGCCCTCCATCAACTGAGCGAAACATCCCTCCACTTGCTCCTCCTGCAAAAAGGATGTTTTCATCTAGCACATCCATTGCTAAGGCACGCGTACGACCTCCCACATTATAAGGACCTCTATGCACCCAACTTGCTTTATTAAAGGAATTTGATTTTGGCAGGGTTTTTGCAAAAATCATTTCTTTCTGCCTGATGTTTCTTGGAATTTCCCCTGTTGTAGGGTCAGCCAATCGAATGCGTTCCCACACTACTCTTTCGGCAGGATTATCAGATGCGAAAATTGCTTGTTTTTTAGATGATTGAGTGCAAGAAGATAAAAGTGCTAATCCAATTGCTGAAAGTAAAATTTTATTCATTTTATTAATGGTTTTATTTTGGTAAAAGTAATAAAAAAAGCCCCACCAAATTGGCAGGACTTTCCTTATTATTCCCCTCCTTAGAGGGGTTAGGGGTGGGTTAGCTTCTATACTAGTTACTAGTTTCTAGTTTCTAGTTTCTAGTTTCTAGTGCCTAACAACCAAAAACCTATTTCATCCAATTCGCTCTTTATATTTATCACCAAAAATGTTCCAAGTACCCAATAAAACTCTCGAATAACCCTTTACCACTTGTCAATTATTGCTTGAAACTTCTCATTTATCCCATCCAACTTCCCAATAATGCCATAAAACATTTCTTTATTTTCTCATTACCAAATCAGCATATCATCACATTAGCACATCAATACATTATTCCTATCTTTGCAATCTGAAACAAAAGAAGAAAATGGAACAAGTAGAAAGATATATCCCTAAACATAAAGTAAGAATTGTAACGGCTGCTAGTTTATTTGATGGACATGATGCTGCCATAAATATAATGAGGCGTATTATACAAGCTACAGGTTGTGAGGTGATTCATTTAGGGCACGACAGATCGGTAGAAGAAGTAGTAAATTGTGCTATTGAAGAAGATGCAAATGCTATTGCAATGACATCCTACCAAGGAGGACATACTGAGTACTTAAAGTATATGTACGACCTATTGCAAGAGAAAAAAGCTACACATATAAAGATATTTGCTGGCGGAGGTGGAACTATTTTACCAGAAGAAATAAAGGAATTAGAAGCATACGGAATAACAAGAATCTATCACCCAGATGATGGTAGAGAAATGGGATTACAAGGTATGATAAACGACCTAATAAAGCGATCGGACTTTTTAGTTGGGGAGCATTTAGAAGGTGGGATTTCAGAGATAAAGCAGAAAAATGTAAATGCAATTGCTCGTATGGTATCGACTGCAGAAAACTGCCCAGAAAAGCATGCTACTACCCTATCCGAAATAAAAGAAATTGCAACAAACTCAGAAACTCCAGTACTAGGAATTACAGGAACTGGTGGTGCAGGAAAATCATCATTAGTAGATGAATTGGTAAGAAGATTCATTATCGATTTTCCGAATAAAGATATTGCTATTGTATCGGTTGATCCTTCCAAAAGAAAAACTGGAGGAGCTTTACTAGGAGATAGAATAAGAATGAATGCTATAAAATCGGACCAAGTATATATGCGTTCGCTAGCAACTAGGCAAGCAAATTTGGCTTTATCGGCACATGTAAATGATGCACTAGACATCCTTAAAGTTGCCAATTATGATTTAATTATTTTAGAAACTTCAGGTATTGGGCAATCGGACACTGAGATACTAGAACATTCGGATGTTTCCCTTTATGTAATGACACCAGAATATGGTGCTGCAACACAATTGGAAAAGATTGACATGCTAGATTTTGCTGACCTTATCTCGATAAACAAGTTTGATAAAAAAGGAGGATTGGATGCGATAAGAGATGTAAAAAAGCAATACCAAAGAAACAATACGCTTTTTGATAAAGATGTAAATGATATGCCAGTTTATGGTACTATCGCTTCCCAGTTTAACGACCCAGGAGCAAACTCTTTGTACAAAGCAATAATGGATAAATTCTCAGAAAAAGGATTAGGAAACTTCAATTCCTCTTTTGAAATAACAGATGAAATGAGTGAGAAGATTTTTGTTATTCCACCCAACAGAGTGCGATACCTATCCGAAATATCAGAAAACAACAGGGCGTACGATAAATGGGCAACTGACCAAAAGGAGATTGCACAAAAGTTATATGCACTACAAAAATCATTAGAAATACTTACTACTGCAAGTGAAGATGTTATCTCACAAATAAAAGCACAATACGAAACTCTTTTGTTGGATTTACATCCTAAGAACAAGATATTAATTGACACTTGGGAAGAAGTACAAAAGAAGTACCAAGAAAAGATTTTTAAATTTAAAGTTAGGGATAGAGAACTCTCTATTCAAACCGATTCCACTTCCCTTTCAGGTAGTTCTATTCCAAAAATTGCTTTACCAAAATATGAAGCTTGGGGAGATGTTTTAAAATGGCAATTGCAAGAAAATGTACCTGGAGAATTCCCATTTACTGCCGGATTATTCCCTTTCAAAAGAGAGGGAGAAGACCCAACAAGAATGTTTGCCGGAGAAGGAGGACCTGAAAGAACAAACAAGCGTTTTCACCTAGTAAGTTTGGGTATGCCTGCAAAAAGATTATCCACTGCATTCGATTCTGTAACCCTTTACGGAAACGACCCTGGAATAAGACCAGATATTTATGGTAAAATTGGAAATGCAGGAGTATCCATCTGTTGTTTAGATGATTTGAAAAAACTCTATTCTGGTTT
>JACNLP010000055.1 GCA_014381465.1 Flavobacteriales bacterium
GGTATTTTCCTTTTTTGTTGTTTCAGGTATTGCTCCAAATAATTTGTCTAAATCTGCCATTTTTTTAAGTTTTAATTATTATAACTTCATCCTTATCGTTTAAGCTTCTTTGTAGAATGTAATTTTCAAACAACAGCCCAATATTAGTAGAGCTCACATTTACTTTCTGGTCATATTTTTCAAAATCAAATCCATAGCTTTCTAATATATGGTGGTTAATTGTGATTGAATTTGTTGAACAAGTTAAACTTTGTAATATTTTCATATTTCCTTCCTTTCCGTTAAGCTTACTACTTGCAATTTTTACCTTTTTATAGTTATGGAAAGTGTCAGCACATTTTTTTGTGCAAAAAAGAGATCTTCTATCTCTTGCCATAAAATTTTTGTGTTTACAATCATAATTTTTTGCATTCTTACAAGTTCTATATCTATCACTGCTTTGATTAAGTGGCTCGTTAGTGTAATTAAAATCTCCCATAATAGCAGCTGTCTAAATAGGTTAATACATCAGAAAGACGATACCATATCTTACCAGTTCGTGATTCTTTAGAATAGGCAAGCTTTCCTTCATTCCTAAGTTTCTGTGCTTTTGTAGCAGAGATTTTTAGGTATTGCATAAGACCTTTGTTGTCAAAAATAGTTTGTTCGGCTGATCGATTTTTCTCAAGGATTATTGTTTTAAGATTAAGTAGAGTTTCTTTTATCTCTTTTATTTCTTCAATATTTATTTTAATCATAACTGTAGGTTTTTAATTTGGACTACAAATTGAGAATAAAAGAAGTTTGAAAAACCGAAAAATGAATTGTTTAAGTGAGATTCGTACGAATTAGATGCTTAAATAGATGTTAATGAGATGTATATCTATCTTTTAGATTCAAAATTTTTACTAAAAAACGAATCAATTTTATTAGAAATAATAAGTTCCGGGTTCTTTGATTTAGAAAGATTTGTACTGTTTATTTTATTTCCATTGTGCAAAAAAGTATTTTCTGATTTTTTCCAAGACACTTTACCTTCATCAATCAATTGATATCGCCACATAATCTTAATCAAATATTTTAAGGTTAATTGTGAATCTCTCCAGTTGATTTTAGTTGTAAATTTTTCTCCGCTAATAGCTTTGCTGAAAACATTATATGAAGTGTCTTCAATAAAGTGATATTTCCCAAATTTTGTTGTGTTTAGGAAATTGTATATTTTCTTAAGTTGTTTTTCAGAACCGTTAAAATGATAATATTTCTGTTTACTATTAAGTAAAATTGGTTTTACATACTCAATAGCAGAATGGTTACTTTGAAATTCTTGTAACATATTAATAGTTTGGTTGTTTATGTCAATTGAATAATTGCATTCAGAAATTCTATTATTTTGTAAGTCAAGTTTTTCCTTTTGTATAAGTTTAGAAATAAATGAGACTCTTTCATTTAATGGTATTTCTTTGAGTCTTTCAGATATCTCCCAAAATTTTGACAGAATTATTTGCTTTTTTTCATTCTTAATCTTTGTCTGCTTTTTTAAAGTTCCTATTTGTACTTCGTTTGCTAGTTTCAAAAAGCTATCATATCCAGAATATTTTTTCTTAGTCATATTTTCATTTTGTCAGACAATAATATGCAAAATGATTGAAATCAACAAAATGCTTAAATATATCAGGAGAGGAAAAAGTAGATTTGTTGGACCAATGTTGGACCAAATGATTTTTGGGCATAAAAAAAGAGAGCAAATAAGCTCTCTTTTATCTAGTAGCGGGGACAGGACTCGAACCTGCGACCTTTGGGTTATGAGCCCAACGAGCTACCAACTGCTCCACCCCGCGATTTAGGGCTGCAAATATAAGGCATAAACTTTATTTATCAATACTTAGTGAAAGTTATTTTACTCTTTTTCAAAAATGTATTTTTGCCGCATGATTTCAGTAAGCAATCTTTCTTTATATTTCGGTGGTCAAGATGTGTTCTCAGGCATTTCTCTTACCGTAAATAAAGGAGATAAAATTGGTTTGGTGGGCAAAAATGGTGCCGGAAAATCCACGTTATTAAATTTATTTTCAACCAAAATGACTCCAAATTCGGGTGCTGTATCTATTCCAAATAGTTTAAAAATAGGCTATTTAACCCAAGATTTGGATTTTAATGATGGATTAAGTGTGATTGATGAAGCCAAAAAAGCATTTCAGGACATCAATCTTTTGCAAAAAGAGATAGATGAGCTTAATCAGGAAATATCATTACGAACAGATTATGATGCTGATTCCTATATGGAACTTATCAATCAACTGCATGAGAAACAAGAACAATTTCAGATAAAAGGGGGTAACGATTTACAAGCTACTATTAGCCAAGTACTTTTAGGTTTAGGTTTTATGCAGTCCGATTTTGCTCGGCTGACCAACGAATTTAGTGGAGGTTGGCGAATGCGAATAGAATTGGCTAAAATACTCTTGCAAAAACCAGATGTAATGTTGCTAGATGAGCCAACAAATCATTTGGATATTGAATCCATTATTTGGTTGGAAAGTTGGCTCAAAAAATATAAAGGAGCTTTAATTTTAGTGTCTCACGATCGCTTGTTTTTAGATGGTGTTACCAACAGAACAGTAGAAATTGCTTTTGGAAAATTAAACGATTATAAAGCTTCCTATACCAAATACATAACCCTCAGAAAGGACAGGCAAGAAAAGCAAATTCAAGCTAAGAAAAATCAGGATAAATACATTTCCGAAACAAAAGTTCTTATCAATAAATTCAGGGCAAAAAAGAACAAAGCAGCTTTTGCACAAACCCTAATTAGGAAATTAGATAAGTTAGAAATAATTGAAGTAGAACAGGAAGATATTGCAAAAATGAGATTCAAATTTCCTCCCGCTCCTCATTCAGGGAAAGTGAGTTTGATGGCAAAATCAATATCCAAAAATTATGATGAATTACAAGTGTTAAAAGATGTAAGTCTGGAAATTGTAAAAGGAGAAAAAATCGCTTTTGTTGGAAAAAATGGAGAAGGGAAAACAACTCTTGCCAAAATAATTGTGGATGAATTAGAATCAGAGGGGCAGATTAAATTAGGACACAAAATAAATATTGGTTATTACGCCCAAAACCAATCTGATTTTTTAGATGAAAATAAAACGGTTCTGCAATGCATTCAAGATGCAGCTGACGCAAACACAAGCGGGAAAGTGCGTGATATTTTGGGTTCCTTTTTGTTTTCAAATGATGATGTGGATAAGAAAATAAAAGTGCTTTCAGGGGGAGAAAGAGCAAGGGTTGCACTTTGCAAATTACTTTTGCAGCCGATTAATTTACTGATTATGGATGAGCCCACCAATCATCTGGATATGATGTCCAAAGACATATTGAAAAGAGCTTTGAAAGATTATGATGGTAGCTTAATTGTGGTATCTCACGATAGAGATTTTTTGCAAGGACTAACCGAGAAAGTGTATGAGTTTAAAAATAAAAACATCAAAGAATATATTGGTGATATTAATACTTTTTTAGATGAAAGAGATTTGATGGATTTCAAACAATTAGAGAAAACGGCTAAAAAAGAAAGCAGAAAGCAGAAACAAGAAGAGCAGTTATCTTATCAGCAGAGAAAAGATAAAGACCGGGAACTTAGAAAGCTGAAAAACCGAATTAGCAAATTAGAAAAGCAAATAGATAATTTAGAAAAAGAGTTAAAACAATTGGATAAGCAATTGGCAGATCCTGTGCAATTTCAAGAATTATCAAAGCAAAAGGGCTTTTTTGATAAGTATCAGCAAAATCAGCAAAAATTGAGTGAAATGGTGCAAGAGTGGGAAAATGCTGTGGAGCAATTAGAGCAGATAAAAACTTAATTGTTATCTAGTAAAAGCACAGATACTATGCTAAGCATAGTATTTTATTTTGTATACTTTATCTTTGCCCCAGAATTAACTAAAACTAAAAAAAATGAAGAAATTAATTTTAACAACAACAATTTTTTTGCTAACCATTAGCAGTTTGTTTTCTCAAACCAATGAAGTGGGTAAAAAATACATTTATGAGTTTAGAGATGGAACAACTATTATCGGCACTTTTGTAAAAGATGAAGGTGGGAATATTTATATTAATGATATGGATGGTAAGGAAACTTATTTACCAAGAGTTATGGTAGCACAAACACATGAAGTTACGGATGATAATTTAAAGAATGGAGAATATTGGTTTCCAAATTTGCATGATACAAGATATTTCTTTTCTCCCTCAGCTTTTGGCTTGAAGCAAGGAGAAGGGTATTATGGTCACAGTTATTGGATGTTGTGGCAAGCGCAATATGGAATTACAGATGAGTTCTCAATTGGAGCAGGAACTACTTTATGGGGTTTCCCTGGTACTTTGAATGCTAAGTATTCTTTTAATATTAAAGATGATATTAATGCTGCATTAGGCTGGTTTTGGGTAGGCGATTTGTTTGGCTATACAGATGGTGAGATGGGAAGCTTACTTAATATGCCTTATATGGTTATTACAAAAGGCTCAAAAGAAAATAATGTTACATTGGGTGCTGCATATAATTTAGCAACTCCATTTGAAGATTGGAGAGATGTTGAAATAGAACCAAGTGAACGATTGGTTCTAAATATGGGTGCTACATTCAGAATGTCAAGAAGATTTGCTTTTGTTTTTGAGGCTTGGCTATTAGATCCTATTATGATATCTCATAACGATCCTCAAATAATGGGTGGACCTGGAATAAGATATTATAGAAAAATTAATAGAGTAACTGCAAAAAATGGAGCAGGGGCTAAAACCTTTGACTTTCAATTTATGCATTTCCCAGGGATGGGTGAAGATGGAGGGCCATCATTTTTCCCAATGCTTGGAGCATCCCAAAAGTTCTAATATTCCCTAAAAATTATAACAAAGGGCAACCATTTTGGTTGCCCTTTTTTCGTTTCTTTGCAAAATGGAACACAAAGCAGGTTTTGTAAATATTATTGGTAATCCTAATGTGGGCAAGTCCACGCTAATGAATACTTTAATGGGGGAGAAACTCTCTATTATTACACATAAAGCACAGACTACGCGTCACCGTATTTT
>JACNLP010000080.1 GCA_014381465.1 Flavobacteriales bacterium
CGGCACACAAAGATAATCCACTATAATTAATTTGAGGATTAATGCCAGCTACTATTACTGTGTCAGAAATACCTGAACAACCAGAGAAAGTAGTAGTAATACAATAATAGGTGCCAGGAGTACTGGTTGTTATAGTAGAAGTAGTTGCACCTGTATTCCATTGGTAAGTAGATACAGTTAAACTATTAGCGGCATCTAAAGTTACACTACTTCCTGCGTTACAAATAAAATTAGAATCTGCTGGTAATAAAGAAAAAGAGAAATTGCCATTGGCAATAGTTAGTGTATCGGAAGTACCTGTGCAGCCTGCATTATCAGTAACCGTTACCCAGAAATTACCAGCCGTACTGGTAAAAGTGCTACTAAAAGTATTCCCATTACTCCACAAATAAGATTGATAAATATTATCAGTATAAATAGAAGTGCTATTCATGCCATTACAAATAGTCAAATAATCAGCCCAAATATTAGGATTTAAAATATTAATAGTAATTGTAGTGGTATCTGATGCACCTATACAACCATTGGCATCCATTGTAGTCAAATAATAATCCCCAACAGAAGTGGTAGAAATATCAGTCGTAGTTTCTCCGGTACTCCAACTATAACTACTAAAACCAGCTGGACCATTTATATTTACTGTATCCCCTTGGCAAATCTCAACAGAATCAGGGCTAGAAAGTAATATCGGGATGGTATCGGCATAAATAGTAATAGGTGGTGATTGGCAAGTCTTATTATTATTTGTAGTGCAATTAACATAATAAGAACCAGCTGAACTTATTGGAATTTGAGGGCCTCCTGAATTATTACTCCAAATATAAAAAGCAAAACCTGATGCTGCCGTTAAAGTTACAGAACCATTACACAAAGATAAGCCAGAAGCCGTAATCTGAGTGTTTAAAACAGCTAAACGCATGGTGTCGGCAAAGGACTGCCCAGCACATTCATAAAGCCCCGCCACAAAAGTGGTTTGACTAGGTGCGTAATATAAAGTGTCACCATATCCTATTCTGACACCTGTATTTACATCATACCAACGAACACCACCCCCAGTTAACATATGTACTCTACCAACTTGACCAGTAGTCCCAGTAAAAGAGCCGCTTGGAGCAACACCACCACTCAAAGATTGTTGATAATATAAACGACTTAACTGAGTCAGGTTTCCATCAATCATTTCATTGGCTCCACTAGTTGATGTATAGGAATTATAAACCTGTCCTGTTGACCCTGCTCCTGCAATATGTCGGGCACCCAATACGCCATAGTATTGACCAGAGTCTACGCTTATATTACATAAAATATAATCGGCTGTTGAATCATCAATAGAAGAAAATAAAGTAGTAAAAGGAGTTGCAGAAGTAGTTGGTAACATTGAAACCCATACTCCGCCAATAGAATCACCAAATGCAACTACCTGTACAGATTGATTAAACCCTGGACCAGAACTTTCAGTGGCACACATTAGCCCACTTATAATAAAGGTAGATTTTGCCTGAAAATGAAAACCTCTTGTTAGATTTGATGTAAAATTAGCAGCATGCACACCACAAATTACAGTGTCCATCCCAACGCATTGCCCACTAGATTGAACAGTTGCTATAATTTCAGCAGTATCTGCCAAGCAAATGGTTTGATTGTTCCCAACATTAATCTGTGCAGAGGAGAAAATCGTACAACAAACAAATAGTAAAGTAAAAATATTTTTCATGGTTTTCATTTTTAGTAAGACCACAAATTTAAGATTTTTATTTTACAAGCATAGAATATACTTTAATTTTCAGAAGAAAAAAGCTTAAACCCTATTGTATAACCACTCTTTTTAACTGTTTACTTTCCTCTGTTTTGATTTCTAAAAAGTAAATGCCTTTTGAAAGCAATCCTCTTTCTAACTCATAAGTCCTTTCGCTTAAATCTTCTTTTTCTAAAACCTTCTGCCCTGTCATATCATAAAGGGTTAAGGTATAATTGGATTTAATGTTTGGGATTGATACAATTGTACTTTCTGTAAATGGATTAGGGTAAATACTTATTTTTTGACTTTGGTTTTCTGTTATGTCAGTGGATTGAAAAACAGTAACTGCTAAACTTACGGTATCACCAATACATCCATTTACATCTGTTTCTATTACATATATACCACCTTGCCCTGAGGTATTCCAAAGTACATCAACTGAATTTGTTCCTAATCCTGATTGTAGTACCCCGCCTGTTACGCCCCAATTATAAGTAGAAGTCGGATTTTGTATTACCAAATAAGTTTCAATATCATTTAAAAGTACATTACTCAACCCAGAAATAGAAGATGTATTCACGATATTATTTACTATAAATGGGTTGGAAGTACCTTGGCAGCCATTCATATCCATTACATCAACAGTAAAACTACCTGTAGAATTCACTGTAATTTGTTGAGTAATGGCTCCCGTGTTCCAGTTATAAGAAAAATAAGAAGTTCCGGCATCAATTACTACTTGTCCGCTCGGCTGACAAATAGAATCTGTTCCAATTGAATTTACATTAAAAGCAAAATTATTTAGATAAATAGTAATAGTATCAGAAGTTGTACTACAGCCATTTTCATCAATGATTGTTACAAAATAGTCACCAGGATAATTTGCAGTAATTGAGGATACTGTATCTATTACATTTCCATTAAATATCCAATTGTAAATATAATAACCCGATCCAGCATCAAGGACAGGATAGGCATTAGGATTACATAAAGAATAACCTGTTGTACTTAATGAGACTGAAAGGTTAGTCACATCAACTGTATCGGTATAGCCAGCACAGCCGTTTGGCCCTATCATTGTTGCAAAGTATTGCCCTACTGTGGAAGCAGTAATAGTAGAAGTAACTGCTCCTGTATTCCATAAATAATTTGTAAACTGACTTCCCCCAGCATCCAAATCAACATTATAAGCAGAACAAATATTAGTAGAGCCACTTGGTTGGATACTATATTGAAAAGCATTGGTATAAATGCTTACTGTATCAGAATAGCCCGTGCAACCATTGGAATCAGTTACAAACACATAATAATCTCCTGATAAATTTACACTAATCGATTGGGTTGTATCTGCACTGTTCCATTGGAAAATATCATAATTACCAGCATCCAAACTAACCGCTCCGGCACACAAAGATAATCCACTATAATTAATTTGAGGATTAATGCCAGCTACTATAACCGTATCTGAGTAACCATAACAAATATTGCCTCCAAAAGTTGTAATTTCAAAAATGCAATAATAACTACCTAATGTAGAAGTAGTAATGGTAGATGTAGTTGCATTATTATTCCATTGATAATTACCAAAGCCAGCACCAGCATTAGCGGCATCTAAAGTTACACTACTGCCAGCATTACAAATAAAATTAGAATCTGCCGGTAATAAAGAAAAAGAGAAATTACCGTTGGCAATGGTTAGTGTATCAGAAGTTCCACTGCAGCCAGATTGGTCAGTTACAGTTACCCAGTAATTTCCTGCAATACTTGTCCAAGTATTACTAAAAGTATTCCCATTACTCCACAAATAAGATTGATAAATATTATCAGTATAAATAGAAGTGCTATTCATGCCATTACAAATAGTCAAATAATCAGCCCAAATATTAGGATTTAAAATATTAATAGTAATTGTAGTGGTATCTGATGCACCTATACAACCATTGGCATCCATTGTAGTCAAATAATAATCCCCAACAGAAGTGGTAGAAATATCAGTCGTAGTTTCTCCGGTACTCCAACTATAACTACTAAAACCAGCTGGACCATTTATATTTACTGTATCCCCTTGGCAAATCTCAACAGAATCAGGGCTAGAAAGTAATATCGGGATGGTATCGGCATAAATAGTAATAGGTGGTGATTGGCAAGTCTTATTATTATTTGTAGTGCAATTAACATAATAAGAACCAGCTGAACTTATTGGAATTTGAGGGCCTCCTGAATTATTACTCCAAATATAAAAAGCAAAACCTGATGCTGCCGTTAAAGTTACAGAACCATTACACAAAGATAAGCCAGAAGCCGTAATCTGAGTGTTTAAAACAGTTAAACGCATGGTGTCAGAATGGACTTGTCCACTACTATCAATAATTTGCCCTGCAACAAAAGTAGTTTGGTTTGGTGAATAATTTAAGGTATCGCCTACTCCAACCATTTGCCCAGAATTTACATCATACCAGCTAATTCCTGATGGAAAATAACGAACTGATTCATTGCTAGCTGACCAAACAGTAGCATTTCTACCAGGAACAACAGTGGCGCTTGTCCCTAATAAGTTATGAATGCCTTGAACAGACGAATTATTATGTAAGGGTTTATCAGTAATGTGATTGTCAATTACATTACTTCCTTCATAAAGTACTACTTGTGAAGTAATTGGACCTGCAGTAGTCGAACTTCCAAAATAAGGCACATTATCAAAAGTTAATACAAACCTCCTATTTGGAGCTGTACCAATTGTTTGATAAAGCACTTGCCCTCCAGTTGAAGGATTCAAATCTTCCCAACTTAGCATAATACAATTTTTTGGTACACCAAAGCCTGCTGAATCTGGAATAGGAACTGCTGTATAACCAGTTGGTTGCCCACTACTAAAACCTAGCCAACCATTTGAACTTACATAAAAGTCGGTATAATTTATACCGTAAAATTGAAAAGTAAAGCCAATAGGAAAAGGACCTTGCACATCATCATCAGAAAGAGTAATAAGTGTTCCTGCAGTTACTTCAGGAGCAAAAGGTATGCTTGTTTGCTGATAGGAATCAGTGCTAGCTTGCACAGCAGTAGTGGCTATTAGCTGGGAAGTATCTCCCAAGCAAATGGTTTGGTTATTACCTACATTTATTTGAGAGAAAGATAAAAGCGAAATGCAAATAAATAGTACAGTTAAAATCTTTTTCATGGTCTTTTTAGTTTTTAGAGTAAGACTACAAATTTAAACATTTTTTATTTACCTAAATAACTTAAAATATTATTTTCTACTCTGTTTAGCACATCCTCTACTTCTTGTTTTATAAATTTTTCTCCTGTAATATACTCAAAAAGCTCAATATATCTTTCTGATACTGAGTTTACAAATTCATCAGTCATAAAAGGAATATTTTGTCCTTCTTTTCCCTGAAAGCCATTTTCAATAAGCCACTGTCGAACAAATTCTTTCGAAAGTTGTTTTTGTTTTTCGCCATTATTTTGCTTTTCTTGATAGCCCTCTTTATAAAAATATCTTGAAGAATCAGGCGTATGAATTTCATCAATTAAAGTAATTATATCATTCTTATCCGTTCCGAATTCATATTTTGTATCTACTAAAAGCAAACCTCTTTCAGCAGCCATCTCAGTTCCTCTTTCAAAAAGTGCTCTAGTATAATTTTCTAAAACAATATAATCTTGCTCTGCCACCAATCCTGTCGCCAATATTTCTTCTCTGGTTATATCCTCATCATGCCCTACCTCTGCCTTAGTTGTTGGTGTGATAATTGGCTCAGGAAATTTATCATTTTCCTTCATTCCTTCCGGCATTGGAACACCACACAATATTCTTTTTCCATCTCTGTATTCCCGCCAAGCATGCCCAGTAAGGTAACCCCTTATTACCATTTCTACCTTAAAAGGTTCACACCTTTTACCAACCGATACGCTTGGATCAGGAGTAGCTTCTAACCAATTTGGAACAATATCAGTTGTAGCTTTCAAAAATGTGGAAGCAATTTGATTTAGTACCTGCCCTTTATAAGGAATTCCCTTTGGTAAAACATGGTCAAAAGCCGAAATTCTATCGGTAGCAATCATAATAAGTGTATCTTCATTTACAGTATATACATCTCTTACTTTTCCTTTATAAAGTTTGGTTTGTCCTGGAAAATTGAACTGGGTTTTTGTAATTGTATTTGTCATTTTTCTGATTTTTTGGTATTATTACTAAATGCTTTAATTATTCTTTTTACTAATATGTGCCTGATTACATCTCTTTCATCCAAATTTACAAAACTAATTCCTTCCGTTTTTTGTAATATTTTTTGTGCAAGCACCAATCCTGATGGTTGATGTTTTGGTAAATCAATTTGCGTTATATCTCCTGTGATAATAAATTTTGCAGATTTCCCCATTCTAGTAAGGAACATTTTCATCTGACTTTCAGTAGAGTTTTGTGCTTCATCTAAAATTACGAATGCGTTATCCAATGTTCTTCCTCTCATAAAGGCCAAAGGTGCAATTTGTATAATACCTTGCTCAGAATAATCGGCTAATTTTTCAGGAGGAACCATATCTAATAGCGCATCATAAAGCGGTTGTAAATAAGGATCCAATTTTTCTTTCAAATCGCCAGGCAAAAACCCTAAATTTTCTCCTGCCTCTACTGCTGGTCTAGTTAAAATTATTCGTTTAACCTTTTTTTGCTTTAAAGCTCGAACCGCTAAAGCAACTGCTGTATAGGTTTTCCCTGTTCCGGCAGGGCCAATGGCAAAAAGCATATCTCTTTCTTCTGATTGCTTTACCATTTCTCTTTGGTTAACTGTTCTGGCTTTTATTAATCTTCCCTTTTGCCCGTGTAGTATTAAATCATTTTCTTCTGAAAGAACTATTTTACTATCTTCTAAAACCAAGCGTTCAATCTGACTTATTGTTAAGCTATCATATTGATGAACATGTTTTAAAATAGCATCAAATTTTTGCTGGAAAAATGCAATATCATCTTTTTGACCGATTACTTTTATTGTATCTCCTCTTGCAATTATTTTAAGTAATGGAAACAATTTGCTAAGCTGTTCAATATTTTTATTATTGGCTCCAAATAGCATTACTAAATCTATGCCTTCAATTTTTATTGTTTTTTCATTCATTAAATTATCATTTTCAATTGTTTTATCATTACTTTTGGTGGCTGCAAATTAACAATTTTTTTAAGTAATATATGGCTATAATTACTCTTACTACTGACCTTGGGCTAAAAGACCATTATGTTGCTTCAATAAAAGGGGCGATATTTAGTCAAATACCAGAAGTAACTATTGTTGATATTACGCATAATATTGAAGCTTTCAATATCTCACAAGCGGCTTTTGTAATCCGTAATTGTTATAAGAATTTCCCGCAAGGAAGTATTCATATTTTGGGAGTAGATGCCGAACTTTCATTAGAAAATTCTCATTTAGCTGTATTTTCCAATGGGCATTATTTTATTGGAACCGATAATGGCTGTTTCTCTCTTTTGTTTGATGAACTAAAACCAGAAAAAATTGTGGAATTGAATATTTCTCAAAATACCGACTCCTTAACTTTTCCAATAAAAGATGTATTTGTAATTGCCGCCTGCCATATTGCAAGAGGTGGATCGCTTGAAATTATTGGTAAAGAAATCAATGAATTTAAAGATGTTAAAACCGAATTAAAACCAGTAATAGAGCATGAATCAGAAATAAATAAAGACATCATAAAAGGAGCAGTTATTTATATTGATAGTTATGGAAATGCCGCTACCAATATTAATAAAAAACTATTTGAACAAGAAAGAAAAGGGAGAAATTTTATTATATTATTCGGAAGAGAAAATGAGAAAATTTCAAAAATAGTAGAAAAATACAAAGATGCACATGAAGGAGAAAAATTAGCAATTTTTGGCACAAATGGAATGCTAGAAATAGCTCAAAACAAAGGCAGAGCAACTGATTTGTTAGGGCTAAAACTTCATGATTATATACGGATTGAGTTTAAGGGAGAATGATAGCACTTTTAAAGAAAGAAATAAGTCAGTTTTTGAGCTCACTTACAGCTCATCTTACTATTGTTATTTTCTTAGCTGTAAATGGATTGTTTTTATGGATCTTTAGTGGCGATTTTAATCTGCTAGATTTTGGTTACGCTAATATGGACTCTTTCTTTATGCTAGCACCTATTATTTTCTTAGTTTTTATTCCTGCAATTTGTATGCGGCTATTTGCTGAAGAATACAAATCGGGCACTATGGAAAGCTTACTTACAAAACCTATTTCTATTTGGGATATCGTTTTTAGCAAGTTCTTAGCTACCAATTTGTTGATTCTTTTTTCAATTATTCCAACCCTTATTTACTTTGTGAGTATTTATTATTTGGGAGAAGAAATTGGTAATATAGATAGTGGTGGAATTATAGGGTCTTATATCGGGGTTTTTATGCTCTGCTCTGCTTTTATTACTATCGGAATTTTTGCTTCCTCTATTAGTTCCAATCAAGTAGTAGCTTTCCTTATCGCCATTATTTGTAATACTACTATTTATTACGGATTTGATATTTTAAGTAATATTTCATTCTTGCAAAATTGGAGTTTATTTATCAGTAATTTAGGAGTTGCTAGTCATTATAGCAGGATGAGTAAAGGCGTATTGGATAGCCGTGATATTATGTATTTTTTAAGTGTTTGTTTTTTGTTTTTAATGCTTAGCAGAAGTGTAATACTAAGAAAAAGATGAAAAACAACAAAGCATTTCTTCCGTTAATTTATAGTATTATTTTTATTATCCTGCTAAATGCAATTGGGAGTTTTTTGTATTTCCGATATGATTTAACAACTGAAAAAAGATATACTCTATCAGAAGAAACAAAAAAGGTTTTAAGAAATTTGGATGATATTATTTACATCAAAGTTTACCTTAAAGGAGAGTACCCTGCTGGATTTAAACGCCTTGAAAAACAAAGTAGAGAAATATTACAAAACTTTAAGAATATAGCTAGAAATAAATTGGACTTTGAGTTTATCAACCCCTCAGAAAGCAATAGCAAAAAACAAAGAGATCAGGTGTATAAACAATTGGTACAACAAGGGTTGCACCCCACGGATTTGCAAGTAAAAGAAAAAACAGGAATGAGCAGTTCTATTATTTTTCCTGGGGCTGTTATTTACTATAAAGAAAAATATTCTGCTATTGAATTATTAAAAAAAGAACCAGGTGCCCCCCCTCAAGTTGCTTTAAATAATTCAATAGAGATGCTTGAATACGAATTTATTTCTACTATATCTAAACTAACTAAAAGTAGAAAAGAAAAAATTGCTTTTTTAAGTGGGCATAAAGAATTAAACGAAAGAGAAGTTGCCGACATTTCTTATTCGGTATTGTCCGATAATTACTCCCTTTCAGAGTATTATGATTTGCAGCACTTTGATATTACAGAGTTTCAAGTAGATAGCATTACAAATGAGCCAGATTTAGTAAAGCAACTGCAAAAATTAAAATCGTTTAAAGCAATTATTATTGCAAAACCTCAAATGCCCTTTAACAATCTGGATAAACTGCTTATTGATCAGTACATCATGACAGGAGGAAACATCCTTTGGTTATTGGATGGCGTAAACGCAAATATGGATAGCTTAAGAATATCTAAAGGATATTTTATGGCTAAGAAAAAACAGCTTAATTTGGATGATATGCTTTTTAAATATGGCCTAAGAGTTAATGCTGATTTACTACAAGATAAAAGAGCAACAGAAATCCCAATTATTACAGGATATAGCGGAAATACTCCTCAACAATCTTTTTTCTCTTGGCCTTACTACCCCTTACTTTTGTCTGATAGTAAACATTCTATTTCCAGAAACTTAGATGCTATAAAATGTGAGTTTGTAAGTAGCATTGATACCATAGAAAATAATATTAATAAAACCATATTACTTCATAGTTCCAAAAATGCAAGAATTGTTCCAAGTCCTCATAGAGTAAGTTTAGGAATTATAAAAAACCCTCCCAAACAAGAGTATTTTAATAATACTGACATTCCAATTGCTGTACTTTTGGAAGGCGAATTTGAGTCGGTTTTTAAAAACAGAATAATACCAAAAAATAAAAGTCTTAATTTTAAAAAACAAGGAGAAAAAGCCAAGATGATTGTTGTAAGTGATGGCGATATGATACGAAATAATTTTTCTAAAAAAACAGGAAATGTATATCCTCTTGGGTATGATAAATTTGGGGAGTTTATTTATCCAGGAAACAAAACATTCCTTATGAATGCTATACATTATTTGTGTCAAAATAAACAGGATTTACATCTAAACTCATTAAAAAACAAAGAGTTAAAACTTAGATTACTTGATAGAGAAAAAGTAAATAAGCACAAACTATATATTCAGCTAATAAACCTATTTTTACCAATAATAATCATAATTATAATCGCTTTATTTTATAATTATTCCAAAAAGAAAAAATATGCCTAAAAATAGAAAAAATACTTTTATACTTTTAGCAATTCTACTGCTTATAATTGTGCTTTTATGGCATTTAAAATTAAGAAATAACGATAGCAGTGCAGCTTATAATTTTGCAATTTCTGATACGGCAAGTATTAGCAAAATATTTATTGCTGATATGAAAGGAAAAAGCATTACACTTGATAGAGAAGATGGAAACTGGAGGGTGAATAATCGTTTCAAAGCTAGAGAAAACACTGTAAATATTCTCCTAAAAACTATTAAAAATATAAGTGTACAAAGACCAGTATCGGAAAGTAGATACAATATGGTAATAAAAGATTTAGCAACTAATGGAGTAAAAATTGAAATTTACCTAAACAATAATGAAAGTCCAACAAAAACTTACTTTATTGGTAACAATACTGATGACCATACAGGTACTTATATGATTTTAAAAAATCAAGAGCAGCCCTATATTATGCACATCATAGGATTTAATGGAATTATGAATCCGAGATATGGCTTACAAGGGCAAGAAGTAAATATAACAATATGGAGAGATAGAACTATTTTTGATCTCAATGCTAAAGAAATAACCTCCATCAACTTAATAAATGAAAAAGATTTAAAATCTTCTTTTAGCATTAAAAATACAAATGGAAATCAAATGCTTTTCAACTATCAAAGTAAAGAAGAAAAGATAAAGAAAGAAGCAATAATTACTTATCTAAATAAGTATCAAGAAATTAATTGTGAAACTTTTAAAAAAGAACATTTAAAACAGCAATTAAAGAATTCTGATAAACTTTATTCGCTTTTTGTAGCTCATCAAAACAAAGTAGATTCTTTAATAATTTATAGCATGAAAAAAGAAGGGGATGCAAAAACAAAAGAAAAAAATTCTACTGTAGAAAGAATGTACGCCATTTTAAATGATGGAGATGTAATGCTTATTCAAAATTATGTTTTCAACAAACTGTTAATTACTATTGACGAATTGAAAGAAAAATAATTTTTGCACTAAAACTAATCTTATATATTTGTTCGCACTAAAAAAATGAAAAAAATGAAATTTAATGTCGAAAGTTCAGCTTTGCTGAAAGAATTACAAAAACTAAGTGGCGTACTTTCCACAAATAATACTCTTCCAATTTTAGATAATTTTTTGTTTGATGTTTCTGATGGAAAAATCAGTATTTATGCCTCCGATTTGGAAACTACAATGATAACCAAACTAAAAGCAAATGCCAATGAAAATGGTAAAATCGCTATTCCAGCCCGTTTGCTTTTAGATATTTTAAAAACCTTTTCATCTCAACCACTTACTTTTTTGGTAGATAATACTAATTTTGGAGTAGAAATTCAATCAGAAAACGGACAATATAAATTAGCAGGACAAAATGCAGATGAGTTTCCGAAAGTTCCTTCACTAGAATCTTCTTCCTCAGCAAATATTAGTGCTGATGTGCTAATAAAAGCAATCAATAAAACTCTTTTTGCTGCCGGTAATGATGAATTACGACCAGTAATGTCAGGGGTATTTTGCGAGTTTTCAGCTGAGAAAATTTCTTTTGTTGCCACTGATGCACACAAGCTAGTTTGTCATAGCAGAACAGATGTAACTGCTGATAGCACAGCATCATTTATCTTACCAAGAAAACCACTTACTTTACTAAAAAACACTTTGGTGGAAGGTACAGAAATAAAAATGGAATATAATGAGACTAATACTCTTTTTAACTTTGAGGACACTACTATAATTTGCCGATTAGTTGATGGGAAATACCCAAACTATGAAGCCGTAATCCCTAAAGAAAACCCTAATAAATTAAGCATTAATACTGTCGATTTATTATCCTCTGTAAAAAGAGTTTCTATTTTTGCGAACAAAACTACACACCAAATAAAATTCAAAATTACAGGAAGTGAACTTATTATTACATCTGAAGATTTGGATTTTGCTAACCAAGCAGAAGAAAGGCTAACTTGCCAATATGAAGGAGAAGATATGGAAATTGGCTTTAACTCCAAATTTGTAATTGAAATGTTGAGCAATATTGGTGCTGACCAAATTTGCATTGAAATGAGTGCACCAAACAGGGCTGGAATTATTTTACCCTTAGATGGACAAGATGAAGGAGAAAACACTTTGATGCTTGTGATGCCTGTGATGTTGAATAGTTAGTTGTTAGTTGCTAGTTGTTAGTTGCTAGTTACTAGTTGCTAGTAATAATTCCGCCCTTTACCATTCAAAAAAAGCTTGTATTTATTTGTCATAGCGAATCTTGGAAAAGATGTGGCAAACCTTACACACCCCCACCCCTATTAATTAGAGTGGAATAAAACAGATTGCTGCATAAAAACCATTTGCAATTTTGTGTGCAGGCTTACTTACGGTTAGCTTATCTGCACAAACAATCGACCAAGGAGTGTTCCTAATAGGAACAGGTACGGGAATTGGTTTCTCATCAATATCAGTTACTGGAGGTACAACAAGCGGAAAGACAACAGTTGACGGAACAGTGGTTCCTGGCACTGAATATGATGCCGACTGGAAAGATATGTATGACAAACAATCAAATTCCAATTACGATTTTGATTTTATGAATTTCTCTGATTGGGAAACAAGATTCCTTAATGGCATTAATTTAGGATACTTTGTTTCTGATGGATTTTTAGTAGGATTAGGATTAAATATCAGTGGGCTTGGCGATAAAGAAGAATTTACAAATACTGCTGGTGGTGGGAAAACAAGAAATTCTTCTTCTGCTATGACTATTAT
This sequence comes from Flavobacteriales bacterium, assembly GCA_014381465.1. Lineage (GTDB taxonomy): Bacteria > Bacteroidota > Bacteroidia > Flavobacteriales > BACL11 > DUAL01. The sequence goes on from JACNLP010000080.1 coordinate 12,962, forward strand.
TCCTAGAGTAAGATATTACATAGAAGCAGGGGAAGGCGCACTATTTTTTGAAGGATCATTTGGCATGGGAACTTCCAAACAACTTACTTCTAGTGAGAGTTCTTCAGGAGATCTACAAGAAACAATTAGTAAAACTTTCAATACTACTATTGGGGTTGGTGCTGGATACTCTATATTCTTAGGAGATGCATTTGCAATAGAACCTATCCTTAATATTGGTATTATTTCAGAAAAAAATAGTAATGAATCAACTACTGAAGTATCAGGTATAAAATCAGTTACTACATCTGAAGACAAACTTTCTAAGTTTGCTATTAATTTTGGAATTGGAATGTCTTTTTACTTAGAACCATAATAAAAATATTTTCTTAAATAAAAAAGCCCTGTTTCAGGGCTTTTTTATTTGCATTAGTTTCTTATCATACTCCCCAACTATTGCTTCCCAATCATATTTTTTTACAAAAGAGCTTACACTTTTTAGTTCCTTAAAATCTAAAATTGCATTTTCTAATTTTTGAGTTAATTCCTTAAAAGAGTTATAAAATTTTTCTTCTTGATTTGGTAAATGTTCTGGGTAAGCTAAGCGACTTGGCAGAATAGGATAGCAATTGCAATAAATAGCTTCCACAACACTTCCTCCAAAAAAATCTTGATTGGAAGTAACTGGCAAAATATTTGCTTTCCAAAGCCATGTGGCATAATCTTTAAAATTTTCAGCATATCCCATAAATATAATTTTGTATTTTAGCTTACGCTTTGCTACTTCAAATTCTTCTGGTATTTTTCTAAAATTTTCGCCTAAAACCACTACTTCAAAGTCCATGTTTTTTTCTTGTAAACTATAAAGTGCATTAAAAAAATCAGTTGGATTTTTATCGTATTCCCACCTATGATTCCATAAAATTAGGGGTTTTTTATTTTGCTCTGCTTTGTATTTATCAAACTTTTTTAAATCCATTCCCAAATACAATACTTCCGATTTTTCTTCTATTTTTTTTATACTATCTAACTCATTATAATCTGGGAATCCTTTTAGGAAATTAGTCAAAGCTCCTAAAAAAGAATCTTTATGAAAATAGGAATTGAAAAAAACTTTATCAGCCACAAGTGCGGAAGAAAAATTGATAAAAGCATAATGAGAATCTCTGTTTTTTTGTACATCTCTATCGGTTTCCGACCAAGGATAGCACAACTGATTTTCATGAAAATAAAGAGCAATGGGCGTATCCTTATGTTTTACACTAATTAAAGATTTGAAAAGTGCTAAGTCCATCATATCGGTTGCCAAAATCAAATCATAATCTTCTGCTTTTTCTAAAAACTGATTGGCCAAAGAAATAGCACCTCCATGCATACGCCACTTCCAATAATTTCCTTTTAGAGCGTAAATATCAATTTTGTGAGAACTGAAAGTTTGGAGTTCCTTAGCCCACCTTTGGTGCGAGCCAGTAAAAAATGCTTCAAGAAGTGCTATGCGCATTAGTGCTGATGCCCCCTTGCATCTTCTTTACTAATTTTCTTGTCAATAATTATTTCTTCCACAAAAGGGTTTTCGGATTCTCTCATGCCATCCAAAATAGGTTGCCCTGCATCCACCCAAGCGGAATACCACAAATCGCCAATGGTTTTAATCGATTCCCTAAGGCGTCTTTCCACCATGCCATTTAACATTTCATGGTAGGCAGCTGAAAATTCTTCCGATTTTACTTTTATGGTTTTCTGCCCTCTTTTCTCATAGGAATACTGCTTATCTTGCTCAAAAGTAGCTGAGAGTTTTTTATCAAAATCAAGAACCGAATCTAGGGCAGCATGGCTTTGCTCTATGGTTTCCCAAGCCACATCCAAAACAGAATACTGATAGTCAGCAGAGCCGACTAAAAAATCATAATTATCAGAAAAAAGTTCGGGCAATCGTGATTCCCAAAAAGCATGAATTCCTTTTTGCCCTGTAAGTTGGCCGTCATAATTCAGAGATGTGTGTAATGGCACATGAGCATCTGCCACATAGTGTCCTAAATCAGATGCATTTTTTAAAATATAGTCCACATCCTTTTTGGAAAAAGCATCTACCAAACGATTGTAAACGGTTTGTATATGCCAAGGCACAATTCCGTAAGCCAATAAAGTATCTTCTGAAAATTTCTCCACAGCATCATTCCATTTTCTAGGCATATTTTCAAATGGATTTTCACCATAAACATCTATATCAATATAATGTCTTGGTGCTTCTTCTTTTAGGGCATATCGCCTTTTATCAGGGTCAACACTATGCTCTGTTAAATGGTCGATATGTTTTTTGAAAAAACCTATCAATTCCTCTGGCATGGTAAACACCGCATATCGGTTTGCTAACTTATGTGCATGAAATCCCCAAGAATTAAGTTCTTTTATTGGAAGAATTATAAATACAAAAATTAAAAATATTAAAAACCGTTTCATAATTTTATGAGTTTTTCATCTTGTAAAACAGGAACAATATCAGATTTGAATGTTGGTGATAAACAGAATTTTGTATCCTCTTCCATATTCAATGTTTTTAATCTTTTTCGGTGAGAGGATTTACTAAGAAAAGAGAATAAATCCACATCACTAATTTGATGTAAATATACAGAGGAAAGTGTACTATCATCAGTAGTTGCAAAGCCATTATCTAACAGTTTACTTGCTAGCTTTCCTGCAAAAATACTATCCTCCAAATTAAAAAAACCTTTCCATCCAGCACAAAGCAATATCACACTTTTTTGCTGATTTATTAAGTAATTCGCTACTGCATCAATATTTATAAATGAAGCTGTAATGGTATGATGTTGCATTGCCATCTGTATTGATTTTGTGCCATTGGTGGTGGTAAAAACAAGGGTTTTTTCTTTTACTTTTTCATTCATATAATGAAATGGAGAATTACCAAAATCAAAACCTTCAATTGGCATAGCATTTCTTTCAGCTGCTACAATAAAATTTTCTTTACCTTTATAATTTAAAGCTGTTTGTAAAGATTGAACAGGAATAATTTCTTTAACCCCAAAATGAAAAGCGGTACTAATTACAGATGTAGCACGCAAAATATCAATCACAACAACAATACTTTTATTGTCGGAATATTTCTCAAAATACAAAGGAGAAAGGCAAGTATTTATTTGAAGCTTTTTATTCATTTTACAAATGGCATTTGTGCTATTTTTGATTTAAGCTGCTTGTTTCTTACCTTAACAAAAACCTCAGTTCCTACCTGAGAATATTCGACAGAAATATAAGCCATTGCAATAGCTTTTTTAAGTGTTGGCGACATAGTGCCAGAGGTTATTATTCCTATCTCCTGCTCTTTATTATTTACAATTAGATAATCTTTTCTTGCAATTCCTTTATCGATAATTTCCAAACCGACTAGCTTTCTTTTTGTTCCTTCTTCTTTTTGCTTTTTCAAATTTTCAGCATTAATGAAGTTCTTAGAGAATTTAGTAATCCAACCAAGTCCTGCCTCAATAGGTGATGTTGTTTCATTAATATCATTTCCATAAAGGCAGAACCCTTTTTCTAATCGCAAAGTATCTCTTGCAGCTAAGCCAATAGGTTTTAGTTCAATAGAAGTGTTAAAGAGTGCTTCCCAAAGTTTTTTTACGGACTCATTTTTAATATATAGTTCAAACCCAATTTCTCCAGTATAACCAGTACGAGATAGAATTACATCCTCAACACCTGCAATATTGCCGATTTTAAAATTATAGTATTTTATTTCAGACAAGTTAACGGCAGTAAGCTGCTGTAATAGTTCAATTGACTTAGGACCTTGAACAGCTAATAGAGAATAATTATCCGATTGATTATCGATCGTACATCCAAATGTATTATGCTTATTAATCCAAGCTAAATCTTTTTCCATATTAGAGGCATTAACCACTAATAAATAACTGTTTTTAGCAAGCATATAAAGCAAAAAATCATCCACTATACCACCCTTTTCATTTGGAAGACATGTGTACTGCACTTTCCCTGGCACTAATTTGGAAACATCATTGGAAGTAATGTATTGTAAAAATTCTAAGGCATTTTCTCCACTTACAAAAACCTCTCCCATGTGAGAGACATCAAAAACGCCAACATTTTCCCTTACAGCCAAATGTTCGGCATTTACTCCCTCAAATTGCACGGGCATATTATAGCCTGAAAATTCAACCATTTTCCCACCAATACTTTCATGCATCTCTGATAATACTAATTGCTTCATTTTTTTTATAATAAAAAGCAAATGTAAGAAATCATCTTGCTCCATAATACAGATTGATTTATTTCTTAAAAATACTTTCTTATCTTTACGAACATTAAAAAGACAATATTTTGAAAAAGTTAGAAAGAAAATTAACGCTACTATCGGTAGTTGCTATAAGTATTGGAGGGATGTTAGGGAGTGGTATTTTTGTACTTCCTGGAATTGCTGCTGTTAAAACAGGACCTTCCATTTGGCTGGCTTACCTATTAGCAGCAATTTGCATTCTTCCTGCCGCCCTATCTAAGTCTGAATTAGCATCAGCTATGCCTACATCTGGTGGAGCATATGTATATATCGAACGGGCTTTTGGACCAATAATGGGGACGGTATCAGGAATTGGTCTTTGGATTTCCTTGCTCTTAAAAAGTTCATTTGCTTTAGTTGGTTTTGGGGCTTATTTACTCGTGCTTATCAATATACCACTTGTTTATATAAAATATATTTCCTTAGGGTTTTTAGCTCTAATAATGCTCCTAAATATATTTGGAGTAAAGAAAGTAGGAAAAGTACAATTGGTAGTTGTTATCCTAAGTTTACTCGGTTTAGTTTCTCTGCTTTTTATGGGAATACCTATAGTGGATAAACAAATGTTAAGTCCATTTCTAACTAATGGAACGGGAGGGCTCATCAGCACTATTGCCTTTGTATATATTTCTTATGCAGGAGTAACAAAAATTGCAGCAATTGCTGGTGAAGTAAAAAATCCAAGCAAAAATATTCCCTTAGCAATGATGCTTTCTTTACTGATTATTTCTGCTATTTATGTTTCTATTACTTATACATTAGTTGGTAATATTCCTTTGGGAGAACTTGGAAATGACATAAAACCTATTCATACATTGGCGCTTATTTTAGGAGGTCCAAAGTTTGCTTATATTATTGCGGGTATTGGAGTTATAACTTTAATCTCTATGGCGAATTCTGGAGTATTGGCTTCCTCTCGTTTTCCTTTTGCTATGGCAATTGATAAATTACTACCTAAGCAAATGACTAAGGTACATCAAAAACATCTTACTCCTATTAACACTATAATACTAACATGTTTAATAATGGCATTGGTTATTTTATTTTTAGATGTAGAAAAAATAGCAAAACTAGCCAGTGCTTTTAAGGTGAGCATGTTTATATTAGTTAATATTTGTGTGATTGTACTTAGAGAAACAGCTGTGCAATGGTATGCACCAGAATACAAATCACCGCTCTATCCTTATGTGCAATTATTTGGTGTTATTAGTGGGTTTATTTTACTATTCTACTTAGGAATGATGCCACTTATTGCCATACTGCTTATCTCAATTATTGGTATTATAATATACTATACTTATGGCATAAATGCCTCCCGAACAGGAGTATTGAAACGATACGGACACATGCCGGCTTCTTACCTATTATTTAGGAAAAAAAGAAACTACACCCACTTAAAAGAATTAGAAGATAAAGAAAGAGAAGAATTAGTACATATTAATATTGACAAAGATGCAGGGGTAATTGTTCCTTTATTAGGTAATGAATTATCCCCTGAAACCTTAATAGAATTAGGAGCGTCCTTAAATTCGAAAGAAAAAATTCAAGCCCTTAATATTACAGAAGTTCCTGACCAAACATCCTTGGATGCTTTTAGAGAGAAAAGACCTAAAACAAAGTCCTTGGAACTCATGGTAAAAACCTTAAGTAACCGCATGAATTTAAATATTAATTTTGAGTCCATTGCTACCCATAAACTATCCGATACTATGCAAGCTTTAAGTGAGGTGACAAATATTGATTGGTTGATATTAAGTTGGAATGGTAGAGCTTATAATGGTATCTTTTTCAATAACCCTATTGGTTGGATTGTAAGCCATATTAACTCCAATTTTGCCCTTTTCAAATGTAATGGGGTTATGCGTTTTGATAAAGTATTATTAGCAATACGCCCAAACAGTAAAGATTCAGTAAAATTGATTGAAACAACCAATAAATTATGTAAATATTATAATGCTAAATTTACGCTATTGCATGTAGTTGCAAAAGATACTGATCCTAAAATATTGGAAAGCATAAAAGCAAATGCAAACAAGGAACTAGAAGGTACTAGAGGAAATGTTTTACTTGTTCCATCTGAAAATCCTATTGAAACGGTTTCTGAACTTACTGCTGAGCACGATTTATTAGTGTTGGGAACCCCAAGAAAAGATACTTGGGTTACAATTTTGTTCGGAACTGGAAAAGACAAATTTGCCATTAATTCAGCTTGTTCTGTTTTAAGATTAACTATTAAATCTTAATCAGATATTTGTCTTATATTTGCATCCTCAAAAAACAACAATTTATGATTCTGATAGCTGATAGCGGTTCGACAAAATGTACTTGGGCATTGCCCAGCAAAACCAAGCAAGAAGTACAGTATTTCACTACTATTGGTTTTAACCCTTATTTTATTGACAAAGAAAAAATAATTAGTCATTTGGAACAAAGTGAACTAAATAACTATGCAAATGATATTACTGAGATTCATTTTTATGGAGCGGGATGTAGCAATGAAAAAATGCGAAAGCTAATAGCAGATAGCTTGATTTCATTTTTTAAAAATGCTACAATATCTGTAAAACACGATTTAGATGCCGCTTGTATTGCTACTTACAATGGGGGTGAGAATATTTGTTGCATCTTAGGAACTGGTTCAAATTCTTGCTTTTATGATGGTAAAAATATTTTAGAAGCAGCTCCTTCATTGGGCTTTATAGTTGGAGATGAGGCAAGTGGAAATTATTTTGGAAAGAAAATTTTAAATCTGTATTTCAACAATAAATTACCTGAAAAATTGAAAGAAAAATTTAGAAAACAATACAAAATAAACATCAAGGATTTTTCTGAAAATGTATATCAAAAAGAAAAACCAAATAAGTATTTGGCTACATTTTTCAGGTTTTTAACCCAAAACAAAGAAGAAGTACTTTTTCAAAAAATAATAAAAGATGGTGTTAGAGAATTTTTTGATTTGCATGTTTGTTGTTATGAAAATTACCAAAATCATCAAATACATTTTGCTGGATCAGTAGCTCACTTTTTAGAAGATGAATTAAAAGAAGTAGCTAAAGAATTGAATTGTAAAATAGGGCAAATAATACAAAACCCGATTAATAATTTGGTGAAACACCACCAAAAAATAGTTGTTAGAAATCACTAATTTATCACCCCCTCAAATTACAAAATTGTCAGATTGGTAAATTAGTCAATTATCAGTTTCTTTTCTATCGTTCCGTCATCAAAAATATAAAGAAGAGGGATATTAGGTTTTGGCGTAACACTTCTACCAAAAACATCTATTACTTTTAATAACCTTTTATTAGAAATTTTAACCTCAATGCCAGACACACTGCAATTTGCACTAAAAAGTGTCCATGTATCTTTCGACCAATTGTTATTGGCCCAAGCTACATCATCTACATCAATACAATTTAGCGCCTGATTATTCATGGCGGAGAAATACAAAAGCCCTTGATTATTCCCATTTCTTACATCTAAAGAGGTAAGTTGATTTGCACTACAATTTAATTCAAAAAGTTGAGTATTATTACTAAAATCCAAAGATGAAATTTGATTAGAATTGCAAAATAATTCTCTAAGAGAGGAAAAGTCCTCAATACCTGTTAAATCAGTAATAGAATTAGATGGAATATACAAATAAGTAATAGTATCTAACCCTATTGTTTCTACATAATCATCCAATACAAAATCAATACCTAAATTTATTAAAGCTTGCTCAAAATTATCATCAGGAACAAAAGTAAATTGCCCAAAACTAAAAAGAGGAAGAAATAATAGAATAAATATCTTTTTACTCATAATTTGTTTTTGTAAGTATACACAAACATAAATCATTTTGTTATATGAAACTATTTTTTTGTTTACTTATTTTTGGTAAAATATCAACTTTGATTCTAAAGATGAATTCTAAAAACTTCAATCCAACTTTCCTTCCAGTTTTGCATGAATAAGAATATGTTCAATTAGCATATCTTCATGTATATTTACAGGATCATATTCTGTTTTTAGATTATTATCCCAAAGTTTTGCCATAGTTTGCCAAAAAAAAGCATTAAATCTTCCTCTGTATGATTTTACCAACTCATAAGAAGTAATTTGTGTTTCTCGGTAAATTAGTTTTACCAATATTCGTCCTTCACTCATGGTTAGGTTTTTGAGTTGCTCAGCATATTCATCTTTTATCCATTTAGCAACTTCTTTTGTATAGCGTTTTTTATGCCTTCTTTTAGGAATTGAATCCAATCCAATTTGTATGCTATCCAACTTATTTTTTGCCGCCAAAGCATAAGGATATACCTTCAATACTTTTCGTTTTAAGATGAAGTATCGCAACTTTTCATCATAATCCTTAAAAGCCAGAACCTCTACTTCCGGCACTTTGGAAATGATAATTGTATCCTTATCTATTATGGTAAATTCCTTTATATTGGATTTCTCTTGCGCTTTACTGATAAAAAAGGAAAATAGAAGCCCTATAAGAAGAACTATTTTCTGATGTTTCATTTTACTTCTGAACAATAAGTTTATGCTCTGTAATACTATTTGTGCTTATTACTTTTGCAAAGTAAATTCCATTGCTAATCTTACTCAAATCTAATTGAAATTTTGCTGTGTTTATATCCTTAAAAGTATGTATTTCTTTTCCACTTACATCAAAAATAGAAATGGACTCTATTGGTGTGTCACTACTTATTTCGCACAGCTGCGAAAAAGGATTTGGGTAAATAGAAATTCTATGAACTTGCTCATTTATCCCTGAGAGTACAACTGAAAAATCAGCAGAAGAAATATCACATCCATTATGATGAATTTCAACTGTATAAATTCCTGTTTGGGAAATGTTAATTGTAGAAGAATTTGCAGCATTTATTGCAACTCCACCTAAAAACCACTGATAAGTATATAAAGGATTGTTTGTTGTAGATAAAACATTTCCGATTTGTGTAATAATTGGAATAGTAAGTGGAGGGTTTAAAACAGCAGTAATCTCTGTATATTCCGATTTGCAATTTTCTTGTAATTGCAGATTGTAAAAGAAATAATGGTAGCTAGCACTATTAGGAGAATTATGCCCTGTAATGCTGGCTAAATTACCAATATTATAAGGATAAGCTGCTCCTGTTGAGTTTCGGTATAAATTAGAACCAGCAGCTGCTATTCCTAATTCAAAATCATTACCTACTGGCATCTCAAAATCTACAAACAAAGTGTTTAACCCTGTTGAAACTGTAATAGTAGTATCATCAATTACAATACTATTGTCATCTCTTAACTCAAAAGTAATGGTATTGGTTGAACCCGCATATACATCAACAGAAACAATGGTGGAAGGAGAATAGCAATCAATAAATAAATGCCTATCATTATTATAATAACCGCCTCCACCAATATTATTATCAACTGGCCCTCCAAAAACAGGAGTAGCTTCTTCCCTTAAAAAATAATTGGTAGAGCTAGAAAGTATGGGGGTGGTATAAGTATTTCCAGTTGCAATAATGTTTCCGCTTATAGTATCATTATACCAATTTATTTGTCCTGAAGAAGATGTTAAAGTAAAACTACTTGAATCGGCACAAATGGTATCATTATAAGCAATTGGACCTGGATTGTAAGTAACAGTAATATAAGCCAGTTGGATAATTGTATCAATTCCTAGTGCATTAGATACGATTAAACTGACGGTATAGCTGCCTTGATTCTGATAGGTATGTGTAGGGTTTTGCTGAGTAGAGTTATTTCCATCTCCAAAATCCCAAATCCAACTACTAGGATTGTTTGAACTCTGATCAATAAAACTTACTTCCCCAGAGCAAGAAGTAGTGCTGATAGCAGAAAAACCTGCAATTGGCGGAGCTGTACATCCGCTATTTGTTGGTTGTTTGTTTACTGCAACTTCCCTTCTTCCTTTTTGACTTGAACTTATATAAGCTCGAATAGAAAACCAACTATCAATAATACCAGTAGTATTATGATAAAATGCAGTAAGTCCTATAGAGGAGGTGATGGAATCCATATATTTTTGTCCGAGCATAGAAATTTCATAGCCTGTTGCACCCGTTACAGGACTCCAGTAGAAAAAAATAGAATCTGGACAAACCCAATCTACTATAAAGTTTTGCGGAATATCAATCACAGTAAATGTAGCGTCTGAAATATCTGATTGCACCCCTCTACTTACTCTTATCAATGCATCTGCTGTATAATTATTTGGAACAGTCCAATTATAATAACGAATTGAAGAATTTACATTTGAGGAAATAGTAGTCCAGTTTATTCCATTATTGATAGAATATTCCAAAGTAAAAGCGCTGGTATTTCCGAAAGCATCCCAACGAATCATTTCATTTTCTCCTGGAACTAATCCTTCCCCTCCATTAGGATAAGTTAAGGTTATATTTTCTGAAATTATATCATATACCACATAATAAGTTTGAGGACCATAAGGAACGGAAGTTCCTGAGACAGATAAAGAATAATTTCCAGCAGTAGGGTTATCTAAAGTAATTTGCTCCATATTGTTTCTATCATCTATTCCTCTTGTAGCTGTTTGGTTTAAGTTAGTAGCATTTGCTGTATGATCTAAAACCCATGGCTGATAAGTAGCTCCATTTGGTGTAGTAAGAATAATATCCAAATTATTGATAAGTGCAATGCTTGCGGAAGCACTCGCTTCTTTATCGTGCCAATACACCATTACTTTTAATTGCTCTGTTCCAGAAGGAATTGAAATATTATGCACATTGTTTCCTAAATGAGAAATACTATCCTCATTGTAGTTTTGATTTTCTAAAACTTGTACGGCACGCAAAGCGTTCACTTCTCCCCAACCATATTTGAAATCTGGTCCTGAGTTTCCTAAATCATCAGCAGAATTAAGTAAAATTCCTTTCATCAGTCCTGATGGAGGATTCACACCTCCATTAAGTTCTTTATATGCTTGATATAACTGACCCATCACACCCGCAATTCCAGGGCAAGCCATAGATGTTCCTGAAAAAGTATCATAATCATTTGCATCTATTGTTGAGTAAACAGAAGATCCTTTTGCCCCAATATCTGGTTTTATTCTTCCATCATGTGCAGGCCCTCTACTTGAAGAAGTTGATAATCCACTTGAAGAATTTAGGTTTGCAACCGCAATTACATTTTTAGCTTGCTTGTGTCCTCCTGTTACATTTCCCCAATTACTTCCCGCTCCATAACCGCAATCGCTAGTCCCATTATTCCCTGCTGAAAAAACATGAATTAAAGAAGGGTAATCTCTTACTTGCTCATCCAAATCTCTTGATAGAGTAGTATAACCAGCATTACATCCATTAGAGTAGGACTTTGAAGTTATAATCACATCATTATTTTGGTAAATTCCAGGAACACTATAATAGTTATTATTAGAAGATGAATATACATACAAGAATGCCCCATCTGACATTCCTCTTCCAGAAGGATCTAAATTTCCAGCACCCATAATAGTTCCAGCAACATGATCGCCATGATCGCCACCATTACTACTTACAGCACTTTGATCTAATCTCCCTTGGTAATCGATATGTGGACCAATAACCCCATCATCTTGCATCATGATATTAACGCCCTCCCCATTATAATGTCTTCCGCTTGTATATTCTGCATTGATAACATTAGAGCGGTGAAGCGTTCTGCCCGTTTTATTTTCAGGATAAGAAGGTGGGTCGATAGGTGCAATAAAATGCACAAAAGGATTTTCTGCTATTTTTTGTATTTTTGAAATAGGCAAGCTCAGAATGATAGCGTGAGCGTAAGTATTTATTTCTTTTATGTTAAATCCTTGAATTTTTAATTGTTCGAATGCCAAAGTAAGATTTACATCTTTGTAAAGTATAGCTTCCAAAATGGCATTATCGCCCTCTTTTGCCCAATCAGGACAGTTACCGTTTTGTAGCTTTGGATGAATTTTTTGAGTGGCTTTTACAGGAAGAAGTGCGCTTACCTTAAAAGATTCCAATTTCTTTTTGGTAATATTTTTAGAGAGCGAAACTAAAAAAGTATTGTTAGGGATGTATTCCAAAAAGTGAATCCCTAAACTTTCCATTTTATGTTTTTGCTTTGTGCTTGGCAAAACAGAGAACTGCATAAAACGATAATATTTACCGTCAAAAATTTGCTGATTATTAGCCAAAAAATCACTAAGTATGATTTCATTATTTGGCGTAAAACTGCCTGATTTTAGTAAAATTTCTTGGCTAGTGTTTTGCGAGAAAGAAGCAAGAGAAATTGAAAAAATTAGAAGTAAAGAAAGTAATCTCATTATATAAAATTTGTTTTTGCGAATTTACAATCGTTTTGCTTTATAAAATAGAGATTATATAATAAATTATAAAAATCTTATTTGTTCAAGAGGTCTTTGTATAAACATAATTGATTTGTATTGGCTTGGACTTAGGTAAATTGAAATGTATGGCAATCTTGAATTTGGTATTTATACGGACGCCTTTATTAATTTGGCTAGGGTATTTTAGTAGTTTTACAATTCGAATTGCTTCCTTGTCACAGCCATATCCAATGCCACTTTTTAGCTTTACACTATGCACCTTGCCTTTATCGTTTACCTCATAGTTAATAAAAACCTTACCCTCTACCCTATGCAAACTAGCCTCTTGCGGATAGCGTAAGTTTTCTTTTACAAATTGCTTTAACGCCTCACTGCCTCCAGGATACTCTGGCTTTTTTACAAACTTTTTGTCTTTCATAATTGATGTAAAAGTAAGCAATTATATTTTTGTAGTTTTGAGGGATAAAAAAAGCACACCACAATAAAAAACAATCATTCCGTACTTGATACGGAATCTAAAGGTTTATGTATTTATCTTTTTTTGTTGCCTTAGCCAGTTACGCAAGGAATGTGGCTATCTAAACCCACCTCTAACTCCTCCAAGGAGGAGAATTATTCGCATTTTATCAATTCCCCT
>JACNLP010000057.1 GCA_014381465.1 Flavobacteriales bacterium
ACCAAAGCAGTAATGACAAGTTCCGTCATCAGTGTTTGCGTTAGCATCATAATTAGCTGCAGCAGTATCAGTACATCCCATTGCAACAGCAATACAAGAACTATCACTAACATTTGCTAATGGGTTGTAGTTAAATGCTGTTGGATCCATACAACCAGGAACCACATTTACAATAACCGTTGCAGAAGCAGAGACAGTACATCCCATACAATCAGTAGCAGTAACAGTATAAGTACCAGAAGTTACATTTGAAAGATCTTCAGTAGTATCTCCTGTACTCCAAGCAAAAGAATAAACGTTTGCATTAGGATCTCCATAGTGAACAGTACCATTCCAGTTTCTTGGAGAGAAGTTTAATCCTGTTGGATAAGTTCCTCCATGTCCTTCTGTAATAGTAACATTAGCATCAGAAGCCCAAGCTGAAACACCAGGAGTTCCTGAACCATTAGTATATTGTACAGTTGTACCAGATGAAACTCCAACCCAGAAACCATAAGTTCCACCAGCAGGAATAGTTACCCCACCAGGAATCTGAATGTATCCAGTTGTAGCACTAGCAGTCAAGTCAACTGTAGCAGTAGCTACTGAAGTCCAAGTTGGCGTACCATTAGTATAGTCATCATAAGCACAGAATACTTCCATAGAAACACCTGTTATTGAAGCATTTCCAGAACCAGGTCCTTGAGAGAATCCTTCAATAAATAAATCAGCACCAGAAGTGTTGATTAAATTGAATGCATTACCTGATTGACCATTACCACCTGCAACAGAAACAAATAAGTCTGTTGTAGAAACACAGTAAGTACCAGCAACTGTTAAGTCAACAGCACCATCTGAAGCACCAATAGCAGACTCATCAACAACAGCTGTTGAAGCAGTCAAACTACAGTAGTAACATGATCCGTCATCCATAGTAGATGTAGCATCATAGTTAAGTGCAGTTGGGTCAGTACAACCGTAACATGCGAAATCACATGAACCGTTATCAATGTTAGCGTTTGCATCATAATTACAAGCAGTAGAGTCCATACAACCAGGAGTTGCAGGTAAACATACTGATCCTGAATAAGGCGCACCACCAGACATTACTATAGCTCCGTTAACATCTACTAGATCCCAAGAAACTTCTGATTGCCATGCACCACCATCACAACTAACTGTGTAACAGTCGTCAGCTAAGCAGAATACAGCAGAACCAGAAGAACCAGATGCTAATGTTGCCATTGCCATCATAGCTCCTGATGAGTTTGTCATAGTAAACTGGTTACCATTCCAACCATCACCGTAAGAATCAGTCATATTCAATGTTAAGTAGTTATCGTTACAGAACGCACATGAACCGTCATCAATAGTTGCCGTAGCATCATAGTTGATAGCAGTTGAATCAGTACATCCGTAAATACAAACAGCAGAGTTACCTAAAGTAAGCGTAGCACTACCATTAGCATTTGCACCGTCTACCACTTGATAAGATAGAGTATCACCATTAACGTCAGTTGCAAGAATAAATCCTACCGTTCCGTTAAAGTCAACCCATCCATCACCCCAGGAATCACCCCAGTTCATGGTATAACAGCCGTCATCTGCACATAGTGGATGATTATAAGTAGCTGAAACGTGCGCATAACCACCCGTTGCAACAGCACCTACAGTATCTCCATTTGCAGCAATTACTGACCAAGAAGCTTCTTCTCCATAAAGGTCGGTAAATACAGTTATGTTGATTTCATTAGAATATCCTTGATAAGCACAAGAATAAGTACATGAACTATCATTTAAATTGGCAGTAGGATCAAAGTTAGTTGCCAAAGAATCAGTACAACCAGGGTAAGTACAAGAACCATCATCAGTATTTGCTGCTGGGTTATAATTTGAAGCATTAGGATCAGTACATCCGTATACTAAATTAACCATTACAAATCCTGACCAAGTAGCAGAACAACCATTACAGTCAGTTACTGTACAAGAAATAGGTCCCATGCTTAATCCTGAAACATCCTCAGTAGTAGCACCAGTTGACCAAGCATACGTATATGCTGGAGCAGTATAGTGTACTAATACATCAGGATTATAAGATGAAGTTGCACTTCCTAAGAAAGCAGCACCACCAAAAGCTGGTCCGTTTGCATCAATAGCACCTGTAGATACTGAAATATTAGCATCAGAAGCGTGCGTATTAACAAAAGCACCGTTACCACCCAAAGTAAAGTAATGAGTAGTAGGAGTGTGAAGCGCAATACCAACGATATCACCTGCTTCCATACCTACTGCAGACATTAATGGGATGTAAATTTCAGCACCATTCGCTACTGCAGAGTTAGGAATTGAAGTATTCAATGTCCAACCAGCAGAACTTTGGCAATTACCATCAGCAGTACCACTACGAGTCCATACTTCAATATTACCAGTAGTACTTGTATATACACCTCTTTGCGTAAATCCTGTAATACCACCAGCATTAGTTGCTGTAATATCAAAGAATACAGTAGTACCTGTTGCGGCAGAAGAATAAATATATTCAGCATTACCATCCCAAGTATCTAATGTGTCAGAAGCACCAGTATAACATGGTGAACCACCAGCAACTGATAAATCAACAGCACCATCTGCCGCTACTGGACTAGTCGCATCTACAATAACAGCAGAAGCTGCAATAGCAGAAGGCTCACCAATAGTAACTGAAGTACTCGCTGAACAACCATTAGTTGCATCAGAAACTGTACATGTGTAAGTACCAGCAGCAAGACCTGTAATAGCTCCAGAAGAACCTACAACATTACCTGCAGCATCTGTCCAACTGTAAGAATCGCTACCATTACTATTTACCACAGTAGCACTTGCTGTACCATCAGATCCTCCATTACATGAAGCATCAAAAGAATAATCAGCAGCAATACTATAATAAGTACAAGGGTTAACGTTAAAGCAGTTTACATTATCTACCCATACATAATTATTGAATGAAGTTGTATATGGCGCACCATACTTACAAGAAGCCTCAAAAGTAACATACACTGATGATTGTCCTGCTAAAGAGGATAAATCATAAGTTAAGGTCGTTAAACCAGAAAGATTTGAGTTATTGTAAGAAGTGTTACCGTTTACATCAGCAACAACATTTCCGTTTACTTTCACTCTGTACCAAGAATAAGTACTTGAATAATAAGAATGAATATCAACATCTGCCTGCAGATTCACTACTCCAGTAGAAGCAGACATATCCAAACAAACAGTTGCAGAAGAAACGTGTTCAACATTTGCAAATGCAGCAGATTCTGATGTATACCCTGTCCAGAATCCTGAAGAGTTACCTGTAAACTCTAAACTTACTGTATCTGCAATAGCATTAGCAGTAGTTAAAGAAACAGATGCTTCAGAACCTGATAGCGTAGTCCAACCATTCCCAGAAAGGTTAGCCGCTTCAAAGTCATCAGAAAAATCTAATGCATTACATTGTGGGTAAACACAAGAAGCAGGATCGTTCACATTACATGTTGCACAATAGTTAGTTGCCATAGGATCCATACAACCTGGATACAAGCAAGAACCATCATCAATAGTAGCATTAGCATCATAGTTAGATGCAAAAGGATCAGTACAACCTGAAAGCGGAGCTTCCATAAATTGTAATAAATCTACAGCCATATCAGAAGTGTAAGATGTACCTGTCAATGCTTGTACTCTAACAGAAATCTGCCCTGAGTATGCACTTAAAGATACAATTGCTTGATACCAAGCATTTCCTTGATCACCAGACATAGTCCATTCATTTGTCCATGTAGCACCACCATCTGTAGAAACATCTACATTAACAGTACCCATAGTGGCACCAAACATATGGTACCCCATAACAAATGCTGGATCAGCCCAAGCACTTAAGTCGATACAATCAGTAATGATTGCAGCAGTCTTATTACTACCTGAACCAGATGTTTCTGTAAAGATGTAATTCACTCCGTCAAATGCAGCAGAAGGGCCTGTATTTGATGAAGGAGTACCATTAGCATCAATTGTCCAGTTAACTGTGTTAGCCGGATCTTGATACCATGCTCCAAATACTCCTGCTTCAAAACTTTCTGAAGTGTCAGCAGCAATACAAGGATACACACAAGAACCGTCATCCATATTAGCTAATGGGTCATAGTTTGATGCACTTGCATCAGTACATCCCCATACAGCAGGGAAACAGATTGTTCCTGAAGCTGGCGAACCACCTGATGCAACGACCATTCCTGATCCATCAGTTAAAGTCCAACTTACTTCACCTGCCCAAGAACCACCACCACACGAAATCGTGTAACAGTCATCCGGCACACAAACTGAATCGGTGCCTGCAGCACCACTAGCTAATGTAGCTGACCAAAATGCAGTTCCAGCAGAACTAGTCAACACAAAAGTGTTACCGTTCCAACCATCACCAAAAGAGTCAACCATGCTTAGATAAAGATTTGTACAGTTTGCATAAGTACAAGATCCATCATCAAAAGCAGCATTCGGGTCATAATTTGTTGCAGCAGGGTCGGTACATCCGCCCGTTACGCCCCAACAAACATTATCCGAACCGAAAGAACCTGACGTTAATCCACCAGTAGCATAAATTTGCCCTGTTAATGAATCAATTATCGCATAAGTTCCTCCGTTCCACCCGTCACCCCATGAATCGTACATATTCATATCGTAGCAGGCGTTTGGCAAATCAACATAGTTGTCATAAACTGTGTTGCTTGCATAACCACCACCTGATGCCATAATAGCACCTGTTCCGTCCGTTAAGTCCCAAGAGACCTCACTTCCCCAACTGGCAGTAGTTACTTGGATATTTACAACTGTTGCTGATACCGTTGACACTATAAGTGCAAGGGAAGCAACAAGAGCAAATATCGTTTTACTAAACTTGTTTTCCATAATACATGTTTTAGTTAATAAAAAAAGGTTAATTATATGTAAAAAGCCATTATGCTGGGACACAATGGCTGATTTACCTAAAGAAATATTTGATGCATTGTTGCACCAAGAACATACATAAAATTGATAAAAATTTTTCATTATCTTATCTGATAATTAGTTGTTTTTTCATAATTTTTTTTGGCTTTGAGTCGTAAAATTGAGGTGTAAATTTACAATGTTTTTTTTTACCGACAAAATAATAACGACCTTTTTTTTCGTTTTACTCTACAAATATACTTACGAAAGAGATGTTTTAATGTTTCCAATAAAAAATTAGTTAATAATTATTTTTTTATTCACAATTCCTTTTTCGGTTTCAATCTCTAAAAAGTACACTGCTTTTGGGTACTTATCCAAATTTATTTGTTTGGTATAAGCTCCACTAAATTTTTCTTTTTCTTCCCAGTAAATAAGTTCTCCAATTACATTTATTATTCTAATTTCTAAATCTTGCTTTTTTTCTAAATCAAAAGAAATATTAAAAACATCTCTACTTGGGTTAGGAAATACTTCTAAATTAATAATACTTGTAGTTTCTGATTCTAACCTAATAGTAGTTGGTTGAACCCAAAAGATTGGAGAAGTCCAACTAGTAGAACGATAAGTTCCTCCATTAGGACTGCACCATGTTCTTGCAGATGCACGATAAGAAGTTCCTGGAATTAATCCGTTCTTATCTTTAGTAAGCGCAGGAAATAATACACCAAATCCACCAGCTGTTGTCCATAGGGCATTAGTAGTATCTATTCTTAGTTTTAATCTTACAAAACTATATGCTGCTGTTGTGTCCCATGTAAAAGTAGCTCTAGTTGTAAGTGGTGTACTTACAGAAAAATTAATAATATTAGAACATGTATCAGCAGTAGTGAATATGTATAATGAAGTCCATGCAGAAGCCCCTACTGTATTACAATACCATGCTTTCATCTTATATTCATAAGTTGTAGATGGAGTTAAATTAAATATCACCTTGCTTGTAGTTGTCAGTCCAAAGTTACAAAGCCCAGAACCAACTGCATTTCTTTGACTCCATGTAGTTGTTCCTACTTCTCTATAATGTATTCTAAGTTGCTCAACTAAACAACTATTAGTATTCATGTCATTCCAATTAATTCTAACCCTATCATCTGTTAAGTCCGTAAAATTCAATCCTGTTGGTACCGGATTAGCACAAGAAGTAGTGTAAGTACAACTACCATCATCACATGTTGCTAATTGATTATAGTTAGATGCTGTGCTATCTGTACAACCGTAAACACAGTAAACACAACTACTATCACTACAAGTAGCATTAATATTATAATTAATAGCTAGAGAGTCTATACATCCATAAATGCAATAAACACAACTACCATCATCAATCATTGCTAAAGGGTTGAAATTAATAGCAGCTGTATCTGTACAACCAGTTGTTAAGTATATACAAGTACTATCATCCACTGTGGCAGCAACATAATAATTAAGAGCAGAAGAATCCGTACAACCATATATAATAGGGATGCAGGAACTATCTCCACAAGTAGCATTGGAATCATAATTTAAAGAAGTAGTATCCATACAACCCCAAACACAAGGAGTACAAGAACCATCATCAATAGTTGCAAGCGGATTGTAATTGGATGCAGTGCTATCAGTACATCCTAGAATAACCGTATTTGCAGAAACCCCTAAATTAATTTCGTCCAAATCGATTCGCCACATATTAGGGTTACTCTCAGCATGCCAACCTATATAATAGATACCATCAGCTAGAACAGAGAATGTAATAGCTGTAGAATCATAACTGGTATTTGTCATATTTTGCATGGAAATAAGTGTATCGCTTTGTCCTGCACCACTTTGCCCAGCACCTATCATTACCGTCATATTTTCAGGGAAAACCAAAGAAGCCACCCTATGCTTGAAACTAATCTCATAATTTACATTGGCATCTAAAACAAAACATTGAGATAACATCCAATCATCTGCTGGAGTAACTCCATCAAAATTGTAATTATAAAAAGCCCCATTGCTATAGTTTACACCTATACCCGGGCTAATATTCCAACTTACATTATCCATATTTACATCTTCCATATACCAACCTGTAACATCTTCAAATGGCTCAAAACTCATTGAATAATCGGCTGAATAAAAATCATGGTCGTAATTATGTATATCTTTTAATAATGTATCATTAGTGTTATTATTGTCATTTACAGATGATATATAAGTAGTTATTGGATAAATACCAGCCACCGATAAATCAATAGTTGGTGTAAAAGTATAATTCAGCACTTGATATGTGGTAAGAGTAGCCGTTACCGTTTCTGTATAAGTAACTCCAGCAAACTCAAATACAATATCAAAATTACTTGCAGGAGTTACCAAAAAGTTTTTAATGGCAACTGTAAGGGTTTCATTACTATCAAGTAAGCAACCAGATGTTGGCGAAATAATATCTATTATGCCTACATCAATAGTAGTGGTATTTGTACTCACAATTGCACTATCGGTAAGCAAACAACCGTTAGAATCAAGCACAGCTATATAATATATTCCTGCAGAAAGGTTTGATAAATCTTCTGTAAAAATTCCTATACTCCACATATACATATAAGGTGAAACCCCACCACTTACAGTTAAATCAATTGCTCCATCATTAGCACCAGGTGTACTTTCATCTGTTACTACAAAAGATAGATTAATTGGAGTTGTATTATCACTAATTGTTGATGATGTTGAATTGGAACAACCTAAAGAATCAGTTACTGTTACAGTATAAGTTCCAATCGATAAATTATTTAGATCTTCAGTAGTTGCACCATTACTCCAATTATAAACATAAGTAGGTAACCCTCCATTTATTGTAATATCAATAGCGCCATCATCTTCTCCAGAACATTGTATGTTTTGAGTGTTTACTGATATCATTGGAGTTTCAGGAGCGGCAAGTACAACAGAAACAGATGTAGGGCAACCATAATTATCTGTTATATTTAAAGTATAATTTCCTGCCGCAAGAGATGATAAATCCTCAGTAGTAGCACCATTACTCCAACTATAAACAAAAGGAGCTGTTCCCCCTATAATTGAAACATCAATTGCACCACTATTTGCATTTGTACAACTTACCAAATTAGTAGTGAAAGATGTAGATATAGCACAAGGAGGAACTACATTTATCCAGTTTACATTAAATAAATAATCATTATCAGAATTACAATCTTGACATGAAAAAGAATTAGGCATAGCAACAACCCAATAAGTACCTGGATTTAATGTATCCGTAAAACTAATGGTATCGCAAGGATTAGCACTACTTATTTGTAAAATATTATAATTATTACAACCTCCATTGGGGTCAATTAGTGCAATTTGAAAATTAAATTCTGCTATTGCATCTAATGTTAAAACAGCCGTATCTTGCAGAATTAATTCATACCAATCTGTATCTCTTGTGCCGTTTTCTGCCCAAGTTGTGCCGTGCATAGTTTGTCCATTAGCAAGTGGCGTAAAATTATATGTTGGCGGATTTAGCGTATAGTTAATGTCTGCCCCAGATGTACCCGAACCACTTGTAGTTGCGTAAATTGTTCCAGTAGTAAAAGGAGTGCTTAATATATGAGAACCTATATAATCATCTGCAAAGAACAAAAAACCATCAGAATCCCAAACTTCAAGTGAGTAAGTATTATTAGTATCTAACTCCCAAGGAGGAGATAAATTAAAACTATTAGGATACCATGAATCCAAATAATAACCCGTATTGGTAATATAATTATTGTTTTCGAAAAGTGCTACAAAAAGATCAGGGTCTTGCTCACCGCCAAACAGTCCACTCCACAAATGTCCCCAATCCCAATCGTCATGCACATTTGTAATGGTAATATTAGAAATGTTCCAATCTATCCCATTACATCCTCCATTGGCATCTGAACCACAACTTTCTCCTTCATTAGAGGCGTTAGGAGGTATTATAATACTGCAAGTTCCTGTACAAGTTCCTATATTACAAGTTTCTTCATCATAAGTGAAACTTCCTCCACTTGCCACAGATGTTCCGCCATAATATACCGTATAAGACCCACTACCCCAACTACAACAAATACCATCTCCATAAGTATCTGAAATAATAAAAGAGTAACAGTTGGCAGTTGGCACACATATAGTCCACATATAAGTGGTATTGGTGAGGGTTAAATCCCCAGGATTAATATACCAACCTCCACCATTTTGATCAATAAGCTGCCAAGAAGTTTCACTAGGGTAATCATCAGTAGTAATGCTAATTTCAATTTCAGTCATACTTTGGCAAAAGCCTACTCCACAAGTTGTTTCGTAATAGCCAAAAGAGCCACCGCTTCCTGAAGTTACTCCATTATAAGAAATGGAATAAGAACCATTTCCCCAAGCGCAACAAATTCCATCCCCCCAACTATCAAACATAGTAAAGGAATAACAATTGGTGTCTGGTACACAAATATTCCAACTATAAGTAGTGTTTGGAGAGGTTAAACTTCCAGCACTTATATACCATCCTCCACCATTTTGATCAACAAGTTCCCAATAGGTTTGCCCCGGGTAATTATCTGTTGTAATGCTAATTATAATTTCAACAGAATCTACTCCACACTGTGCCTTTACCTTATTAGTGAAGACTATTGTAAGTAACAGAATCCCAAGAAATAATTTATTTTGGATTATTTTTTTCATCAATTATTGCTTGTTTTGGATTAATTTTAGGAGGTTTTACTCCTTTCTTTTCTTTTTGTTTCTTTTCTTTTTTTGGTTTTTCAGGAAATTTAGTGCCAGTTTCTTCATGCTTTACAACAGAAGTCGGAATAGCCAAAATAAGGTTTTTTGTTTCAATGTGTTTAAGCTTATTAGTGGATTTCTCAAAACCATTTGTACTTTGTTGAGCAAAAGTTTTTGATCCGAAAAAAACAAGAAAACACAAGAGGATAAGTCGTAATTTTTTATTCATAATTTAAGTCGTAATTGTAAAAAAAGTTCTGCAATTTACAAAAAAATAATTAATTAAATAATGTTTATTGTTCTAAATACCAACTTTCTACCTTAAAAAAACCTAAACAAAGAAGTAATAATTATCGTAAATTATTTTACGCATTGTATCCATTTTTGTTTTTGTATCTTTGCAGGTTTATTTACAACTAATTAATTTACAACTGATGAAAAAACAACTATTATTAACCGTATTATTATTTTGCTATGGATTTGCATTCTCTCAATGCGACCTTACTAATTTAGCTACAACAAACACAACTGCTATTAGCGTAACTTTAAATTGGCAATCAGTAAACGCCACTTCATATAGTGTGAAATGGAGAATAAGCGGATCTACCACAAGTTGGAACTCCAATGACACAAATGTAAATCAAACGCCTTCTTTAATCTCAGTTGATACTCTGTTTTTAGACTCTTTATCTTCTAATACATCTTACGATTGGAGGGTTCGTTCTTTTGGATGTTCTCCAAATAATTGGGTAGATGGCACATCTTTTTCCACTTTATCTGCTTGTAATATTAACTCAATAATAAACACAACAGATGCAAGCTGTGTAAACACCTTAGATGGTGCTGCAGATTTAACAGTAACTTCTGGCACTCCGCCTTTTTCTTTTAATTGGAGCAATGGTGCAACCACTGAAGATTTGCTTACTACTGCAAGCGGAACTTATATTGTAACTATTACCGATAGCACAGGATGTATTCTAAATGACACAGCTATTATTGGCTTTATTGGAAATAATTCTGTTGCACAATCTGTAACAAATTTTATAGATACAATGACTCCCAATTTACCAGGGGTAGTTACTGGGTACAACAAGTGGGCATACGACACCTTATTTGTTGTAAATACGGGCTGTGATGTAAATATCCGTCCAGAATTTATTATTTCACATCAAGATTCTGCTATTCAACAAGGTGATTTTATATTAAAATGGAAGAATCCTATTCTTGGGAATTGGCCAACTATTCCTTATACTATTGATAATAATGGAGATGCTCGTGGATTTTGGGGTGTGCCAACTGGCGATTCTACTGGAACTTTGCTTGGCGTGGGTACAACACAACAAATGACAATTAAAGTTAAGTTTTATAATCCCGCAAATTATGGAGTATATTCTGCATTATGGGAAACTTTTGAAGTAGATAATTTGGGAAACAAAATTCAATCTTTATCTGCTGCAGATTCTGTTTCTATCAATTTGGTGGATTGTTCTATTTTTACAATTGACAGCACCTCCTCAACTACAACTACTTGTAATGGAGGGAGTGATGGTACAGCAACTGTATCTTCAATTACTAATGGTTCTGGTAGTTATTCTTATTTATGGAATGATGGGCAAACTACCGCTACTGCTAGCAATCTATCTGCAGGAACATATAGCGTTACGGTAACGGATAATAATTTGGGGTGTGTCGATTCTATTAATGTCATTGTTACTCAGCCAAATCTAATAAGTGCTTTAGTTACAGGAACACATATAAGTTGTAATGGTGCAAATGATGGAACAATTTTAGGAATTGGAACTGGAGGCTCAGGTAATTATAAATACACATGGACACCTTCATTACCTGCATCTGCATCTCATTCTGGATTAGGCCCAAATACCTATACACTCACTTTATTAGATATGGGATGCGGAGGATCTTCTGTTGATTCTTTTACAGTAATTGAACCTAACACATTAATCGAAAGTGCAACTTCAAGTGATAATTATTCTTGCGATAGTAATAATTGTAATGGAAATATAAATATTAGTTTGACTGGCGGTACTCTTCCGCATTCATTTATATGGGCAAATGGTGATAGTACCTCAAGCAGGACTAATCTATGTGGAGGGTTTTATAGTATAATCGTTACAGATGCTAACAATTGTAATACTTTTACTGAAAACATTACAATTGTAGATACTTCTACTTCTCCAAATGTAAGTATACAATCCCAAAATAATACTTCCTGTGATTCTACTTTATGTAATGGAAATATTACAATTACTGAAAACATTGGTGCAAACCCATATACTTTTTTGTGGGATAATGGCGATACTACTACAGCTGCTAATAACTTATGTAATGGAACTTTCTCTATTAGTATTACCGATAGCAATGCTTGTATTTTAACAAATAATATCATAATTTATGATAGTGCCTCTACACCTAACATTGGAGTAATAGGAACTAATATTTCCTGTTTTGGACTCATTGATGGAACTGCTGAAGCCATGATTTTATCTGGTGGTGGAGGAACTACACCTTCTTATTGTGCATCTACTGTTGGAACTAATAATTATTCCAACATTGAATTAGTGCGATTAATAGGAGATAGTGATTCTATTGTAAACAATACAGCTGGAAGTTGCGATACTTATGAAGATTACACTTCACAATCAACCACTCTTACTCCAGGAAATAATTATTCAATTGATATCAATTTAGGGAGTTGTGACCCTGGTGGGTTCGCTTTTACTGATGGAGCTAAAGTTTTTATTGATTGGAATATAGATGGAGATTTTGATGATACTGGAGAAGAAGTAGGATTAATTACAATTAGTCAGAGTCCTTCTTCTCACAGCATTAATTTTACTGTTCCAGTTTTAGGTTTTTTCGGAAATACAAGAATGAGAGTAGTGGCTCAATATAATGCAGATGCTACTATCGGCTCATGTGATATTGGTACTTGGGTTCCAACTTATCAAACCCCCTGGTATGGTGCTACTGAAGACTATACCTTAAAAATTGATGGAGCTATTCCCGCATCTTACCTTTGGAGTACTGGCGATACTACTTCACAAATAAATAATTTAAGTGCTGGAACTTATATTATTACAATCTCTGACACAAGTAATTGCACAGTAACTGATAGTATAAGCATCACTCAGCCCACTGCAATTTTGGCATCTGCAACTACAACTAATGTAAGTTGTAATGGTGGTAATGATGGAATCACAATTTTATCGATTACTGGTGGCACTTCACCGTATATTGAGAATTGGAATGGTATTGATTCTTCTGCTCTTGCTGCTGGAACTTATATTTATACAATTACTGATTCCAATAATTGTACTTTTACTGATAGCGTAACTATCACAGAGCCAACTGCTATTTCTGCAACTGCAGTTATCACGAATGTAGTATGTAATGGGGATTCATCAGGGAATGTTTTCTTAAATATAAGCGGAGGCACTTCTCCTTATACAGAAAATTGGAATGGAATAAACACTTCTTCCCTTTCTGCAGGAACATATACTTTTATAATTACTGACACTAATAATTGTACTTTTATAGATAGCATAACTATTAGCCAACCAAACCCTATTACTTATACAATTACAACTACTGATAATGCCTGTAACAATGTTTGTATTGGATCGGCATCTATTACGGCTTCTCCTGTTTATTCAGCAGTTTCACATACTATTACTAATCTAGGATTTACATTTGTACCCGATACAATTTATGTAACTAAAGGAGATACTATTAATTTTAATATCGGTATAGCTCATAATGTAGCAGAGGTTAGCCAAGCTGTTTGGCTTTCTAACGGAACAACTTCTAACGGAGGGTTTTCACTACCTTTTGGTGGTGGCTCTTTTGTTACTGATTCTGCAAAAACTTATTATTATGTATGTCAGCCCCATGCAGGCTTAGGGATGAAAGGAGTAATTATTGTAAATGATTATTATACTTATTCTTGGTCTAATTCTTCTACAACCTCTACAATCAATAATTTATGTGCTGACACATATAATTTCAGTATTAGTAATATTGATAATTGTACAGTAAACGATAGCATAATTATTACTGAGCCAAATGCTATTTCAGTTATAAAAACTACAACTAATGTGAGTTGTAATGGAGCAAGTGACGGAACAGCATCCTTAACTTTAAATGGAGGAACAGGGACTTTAACAGCTGATTGGGGAACTGCAAATCCTAATACACTTGCTGCTGGAACTCACTATTTTACTATTACTGATTCTAATAATTGTACTTTTACTGATAGCGTAATAATTACTGAGCCAAATGCTATTTCAGTTACTGACACAACTACAAATGTACTTTGTAATGGCGACTCAACAGGAACAGCTACATTAATTATTATTGGGGGAACTACCCCTTATATTGAAAGCTGGAATAATAGTGCTAACCCTAATGCTTTACCTGCAGGTATTCACTCTTTTACTATAACTGATGGAAATTCTTGCACACTTACTGATAGTGTTTCTATTAGCGAACCAGCAATTCTTAGTACTTCTTATAATATCACTGATGTTTCTTGCTTTAATGGAAGTGATGGTGCTGTTACACTCTATATTGCAGGTGGGACAATAGATTATACTGTAAGTGCTTTTGGGGTTACACTTCCTTTATTCGGAGGTCTTGATTCTGTAGCTTCTGTAACTTTTATGCCAACAGGTGTTCCTGCAGGCCCTTATCCTTTTGTTGTTTTAGATGCTAATGGCTGTAGCACATCCGATTCTGTAATTATTAATGAACCTCCACAATTAACTTATTCTTTTACAAAAACAGATGTTACTTCATGCGGACTAGCAGATGGAACAATTAATTCTACCATAAATGGTGGTACAGCTCCTTTTAATTACGCTTGGAGTAATGGAGATACAACAGCCAATGTTTCTAATCTTGCAGCTGGACAATATATTGTTACAATTACAGATTCTAACAATTGCAGTATTTCAGATACTATTATTATCACACAACCATCTAACAACTTAATGGTAACTACTACTACAAGTAATTTTAATACTTATGCAATAGCGTGTAATGGCGATAACTCTGGAAGTATTACTCCCTCTGTAAGTGGTGGAACTCCAGGATACTCTTATCTTTGGTCAGATGGACAAACTACCGCAACAGCAATAAATCTAACTGCTGGAACTTATTGGCTTACTGTAACTGACACAAACAATTGTGCTTATACTGTACCAACAACCCTTACTGAACCGGCAGTTTTAAGTCAAAATATTACAACTACAAATGTACTTTGTAATGGTTCAAATGATGGTACAATTACTTTAAGTGCAAGTGGTGGTGTACCAAATTATATCATAAATTGGGGAGGGATTACAAATCCTAATGCCTTATCTCCTAACACTTATATTATTTCTACTACCGATTCTAATAATTGTGTAGTAACAGATACAGTAATTATTAGTGAACCAAATCTTTTAAGTGGCTCAATTATGATTACTTCCAATTATAATGGAGAAGATGTGAGTTGTAATGGTGGTGCTGATGGCTCTGTAATGGCAAGTATGTTTGGAGGCACTCCACCATATAATTATTCATGGTCGAGTGGTGGAACTGCATACATGGAAGATTCTCTTTTTGCAGGAACATATTCTGTAACTATAACGGATTCTAATAATTGTTCTACTACAATCCCAATTAATATAACTGAGCCAAATGCTATCACTTCTACATTAACCACTTCTAATGTAAGTTGTAATGGAGTGTGTGATGGAGCAATAATTGCTAATATTTCAGGAGGAACAACTCCTTTTACTTATAATTGGTCGAACAATGATACTTCCCAAAATATAGATAGCTTGTGTGCAGGCAATTATAATTTAGTCCTTTTTGATGCCAATGGCTGTATGATAACTGACTCTGCAATAATTAGCCAGCCAAATGCTTTAACAATCACTTCTGATTCCATTAGAGATGTAAGTTATTTCGGAACAAATACTGGTTTTGTTTATACTTCTGTAAATGGTGGAAATTCTTTATACACTTACAGCTGGATAGGCCCAAATGGGTTTACTTCAAATAATCAAGATTTAGATTCTGTATTTGTTGGCACTTATATTTTAACTGTTACGGATTCTTTAGGGTGTACTGCAACTATGCAATTTATTGTAGATGGACCTGCAGGATTTCCACTTGCTATACAAAGCGATTCTCTAACAGATGTAAGATGTAATGGAGCTTGTGATGGGAATATATTTATTACTGCTGAAGGGGGAGATTCTATCTACTTCTATACTTGGACATCTTCAAATGGATTTAGTTCAACTCAAAAAGATATTAGTGGATTATGTCCTGGAATTTACAATTTACAACTTTCGGATAGCTCTGGAAATATATTTAATACTTCCTATCAAATTTCTGAGCCAAATGCTTTGAGTATTAGCACTTCAGCTGATAGTGCTTTGTGTTATAATGGTACAGGTTTAGCAACTGTTTATCCTATTGGAGGAACTCCCAATTATTCTTATCTATGGAATTCTGGAAGCACTACTCAATCTACCTTATTAACCGCTGGTACATATTCAATATTAGTAACGGATTCAAATAATTGTACTATTAGCGATTCTATTACAATACTACAAGCTGATTCTATGATAGTTAGTTCAACAGATACTAATTCTACTTGCTTTGGATTAAATGATGGTTCAATAATAATAAATATTATTTCGGGAGGAGCAGCTCCATTTAATTATTCAAATGATAATGGAGTAACTTTCCAATCGGCTAATACTTTCTTTAACTTAGCTGCAGCAACTTATAATATGATAATAATGGATGATAATGGATGTACCTCATCATTACAAACAATAATTACAGAACCTACTCAGCTTACCTTTACTATCACAGCTACTGATGCGACTTGTTATGGCTATTGTGATGGAACAGCTATCCTCAATATTAGTGGTGGAACACCTACTTTTATTGAAAATTGGAGTGGACTAAACCCTTTATCATTATGTGCTGGATTAATTAATGTAAGTGTAACTGATCAAAACGGATGTATTGCTACAAACTCTGTAACTATAAATGAGCCAGCACCACTTATTGTAAACATATCTCAAAATGGAGATACACTTGATGCTGGAACTGGATTTGTAACATATCAGTGGTTAGATGCAAACCTTAATCCAATTACTGGAGCTACTTCTCAACTATTTAGACCAACTTCTTCAGGAGAATATTCTGTAACAGTTACTGATGCAAATGGTTGTAGTGCAACATCATTCTCCTTTATGTTTATAACGGATGGTATTGCTGAGTTATCCACCGTTTTTAATGTTTATCCTAATCCTACAAAAAGCATAGTAAATATTGATTATAAAGGTTTTGAAATAAAGTCATTAGTTATTTTAGATCTAAATGGGAATATTGTATTGCAGAATGATATAAAAGAAAGAAGTGGAAAAAGCATTCAACTTAGCTTAAATCATCTACAAAAAGGAATGTATTTATTACAATTAATTACAAACCAAAAAATCATAAATCAAAGTGTAATTTTGCAATAGTGCTAAGTTTCGTAAAAAATCGCTAACTTGCAACCGCAAAAATGTAAAAACAAATAAAATGTATAAAAAGATTTTTTTAGTATTTAGTATCTCTCTTGGGCTTTGCTTTTTATCTGGGCAACAAAACCTAAATGCAGCTTCTGCTGATAGTACAACTATCGAGCAATTCACTCCTTTTTATTGGGAAGCAATTTCAGATGTTGATAAAGTATTGCAGCATGAAAGAATGAAAGACCTAAACAAAAGAGCAATTGACCAATCAAAAATTGCCAATGAGCATTACCAAACAGCAGTTAAAAAAATGCAAAATAAAGATTATGCTATAGCTATTGAGGAATTTAAAAGCGCTATGAAAAGATATAAAAGAGCTAAATTAAGTCCTGATGCTTATAATTATATTCATACCAATTTGGCTTTATGCTATGTAAGTACTGGCAACAAAAAGGATAAAGTAATGGCAAAACGCTATGTAAATTTGCTTACAAAAACAATTTTTAAGCAAGAGAAATGGTTATATAATATCGCTATTATTCATTACCATCTAAATAACCAAGATGAGGCAGCATCTATGCTAAGTTCTTGTATAAAAATGGATGAATTTAACTATCAAGCTTATGAAACTTTAAAAGCTCTTTATCAAGAATCTGGAAATACAAAAAGTGCCAATAAAGTACACGAACAAATGCAATCTGCTCAAGCAAAACAGCTAAAAGCAAAGCAAAGAGCCAGAGCTGATAAGAAAAGTGGAAAATCAAAGAAAAAAGGCAAGGTAGTAATTTCTGCATCATCAGGGATTGAGCCAGATATTAATAATCTAAAAATTATTGGGAAAGATGATTTACTACAATACAACAAAATAGATAAGATTAACGAAAGAAGTATGGATCAAATTCAGCTTGGGGTTGGGGCATACAATGATGGCGTAAAAGCCCTGAGAAACAAAGAATACAACAATGCGATTGATAAATTAAAAGAGGCTGAAAAGAGATTAAAAAGAGGAAAAATAACGGAAGACGGGCTTAATTTTGTAAGAGGAAACTTAGCGATTGCATACCTAAGTAAAGGAGATAAAAGAGGAAAAGGACAAGCAAAAAGGTATTTAAAATATCTTACAAAACGAATCTACAAAACAAGAGAATGGACATATAATTTGGCTGTTACTTATTATGCTTATGGCGATAAAGAAAAAGCATTGGATTTGTTTAAATTATCTACAAAACAAGATCGACTTTATTTAACCCCTTATCGGAATATGATTTTCGTTTACACCAATATGGATGAAGGGAAAAAAGCACTTTCTGCTCAAAAATCGTATGAAAAAAACAGAAACGATTTAATAAAATCTTTCAGCAAACAAGAGCAAACAAAATACAATGTAACTGACCCTTATGTGTTTAGAGTAAATTTGGGTACTTATGGAGAATTTAACACTCCTGAGGATTTGTATGATGAAGGGGATTTAATTTCTATTCCGCTTGATAATTCTACTACAACCTATGTTGCGGGTATGTTTTATAATATGAATGAGGCTATTAGTTATCAAAAACAAATGAAAAAAAGAGGTTATTCCGATTGCTTTGTGGTAGCTTTTAAAGATGGTGAGAAAATAGATTTTTAATAAAAAATTAAAATAACTTTGATGAAAGCCCCTTTTGGGGCTTTTTTATTTTACTTATCTGAATAGATAAGATTTATATCTTTAATTATTAGCATTAAAATTATTTATACTAACTTTGGAGAAAATTAAAATCAAATATTATGAAAAAAACTTTACTTACGCTTAGTATTCTTATCTCCTGTTTGATGATAAGTAATGCGCAATGCACACCAAACCCTATTTTTACATTTTTAGGAATTCCGGCTGTTTATCCGCCAAATATTCCATTACCAAATATTCCATTAAACGGTATAAGTGATGGACAAGTAAATGTGCCTTACAGTCAAACCCTTACCTTAATTGTGTTGGAAGATACTACATTGGACATTGCTCCTATTTTACAATTGGGAGGTTTTGGTGCAGCTGTTACCTTAATGAATGCTGCTGGAATTAGCACTGTAATGACTGTGGATGTAAACCATGTAACTTATGATATTACCGGACTACCTAACAGCATTTCTTATGTTTGTGATATTAGCACATGCCAGTATCCTTCTGGGGTTGATGGTTGTATGCAAATTAGCGGAACGCCTACTCAATCTGGCACATTTCCTATTGATGTGAATATGACTATCAATATCCAGATTCCACCAATTACTGACCCTGTTTTAGGAACTACAATTTTTGCAGGCATGCCGGTTGATTTACCTTCTTTTCCTGGACAGCAATATGATTTATTTATTGATGGAAGTTCTTCTATTGTAAATAGGGAAATAGAGGAAATTATAATTTATCCAAATCCAACTTCTAATATATCAATTTTGGAGTTTGAAGGAATAAGAAACATCAAAGTACTGGATAATTTAGGAAGAATTATTTTCAGCAAAAAGGATGTAAATTCCACTCTAAAACTTTCAAAAGATAAATTAGGAACAGGATTATTTATTATTGAAATTTTGAATGAAACTAAAATTATAAAACAAAAATTAATCATTAACTAAAAACTAGAAAAAATGAAAAAAATTAAACTTTTTACAATTGCTTTAGCATTTTTAGGTAGCAATACCTTTGCACAAATTACCGTAACGGATGCCGACCTTGTTGGCGTTGGCGATATTATTTATCAAGCTTATGATACTGTTCCTGGAACAGCAATTACTCCAGGAAATACTGGTGCTAATCAAAGCTGGGATTTTTCCACTTTGCAAGTAATGGATTGGGATACAACCGAATTTATCTCTCCAACGGGAACTCCTTACGCAAGTTTGTACCCAAATGCTAATATTTGTATTAATGAAGATGGTGAATTTCTATATATTAATAAAAGTACGACTGGTATAGAATTAGTAGGTTGGGGGAATATCCCTGTAAATATGCTTTTATTGCCTTTACCACTTACTTACGGCCTTACTTATTCAGATGGACCAAATACCATCATGGATTCTTCCATGGAAAATATGTTTATCCCAGATTCTCTTGCGCCATTTATTAGTTTAAACCCTTTACACGACAAAGTTGATTCTCTAAATATTTCAGTAACACTTACCAATGATTTTAATGTAGATGCCTGGGGAGATGTAACCATTCCTATGGGAACTTATGCCTCTTTAAGAGTAAATGCACAAGAAACTTCAACAACATCTTGGAGCGCCTATTGCTCAAATTCAGCTGGAATTGCTGGAGGCGGATGGTATCCTATACCACAGCAACTGTTCCCGTCTGAAACAGAAATAACAAACCGTTATCAATGGTGGAGCAATGATGCTACTGTAAAATTTGTAGTTGCAGATTTGGAAGTGGATTCAATAGGAAATGTAATTGACGCTTCTTTTTTAACAATACCTCAAACTTCTGCTATTGCTGAATTGACATCAAATACTTTTAAGGTGTACCCTATCCCTACTACTTATCAGTTAAATATTGAATCTGCTGATGCTGATTTAAGCACATACAAAATGTATGATATGCTTGGAAATTTGATTTTAGAAAACAGTTTTGAAAAAAACACAAAGGTAGATTTAAGCAATGTAGCAAAAGGTACCTATTTGCTAAATATCTCAACTAAAAAAGGAAGTATTACAAAGAAAATAATTGTAGAATAAATTCTTCAAAATACAAAAAAGAAAAGCCCCAAATGGGGCTTTTTTATTTAAAAATCAAAATAGGAATTATGTAAATTGGTTTTAATACCGATTTGAAAATACAAATGATTTACATCTTGTAAATCTGAAATTATTTGTCTTGAAATTATTTGCCCATACAAATAAATGTTGCTTTCCTCCCTTATTTTCCTGCTAATAGTTGCAGTTATATAATCCTGAGTGGTTTTTACCCCTTGCCCATTAAAGTTGCCGTACGAATATTGCTGCCCATCATTTTCTGCCTCAAAATCAGAAAGAAAAATGTTTTTACCAAAATGCGTTCCAGAGCTATCCTCTCCATAAATAGCATGATTCCATTTTAATTCTATATTCCATTTTTGATAATCGTAACTCAAAATCCCAATCCACTCCTTAAAATTTGCCCCCAAAGGATGCGCTAATGCTTGATTTAAATGCGTGTAATTCTGCATAGGAATTTTGTGGGCATAAGTGTAGGGTTGTACCTGATTATATTCTGCCAATACAAATACATTTTTTAAATTAAGTGGCTCATTAGCTTTTGCTCCAATTTGATAAGCAAATTTGTTCTGAAAAAACCCTCCAGAATAGTTTTCATCTCTTTCTTTTTGGCGAGATATATTCAAATCATCTAAGAGAATTTGCCCATACAAAATATACTGTTTTAAAGAAAATATAAAATTAGCCCCCATCAAAGCATTACCTTTATTCGAGCCCATAGAAAACTCAACAGGGCGATAAAAAATAATTGGATTTAAATAAGCTAACTCGTATCCCCTATTATAATCACCAACTTTTGCTTGCCAAATTACACTTTCAAAAATTCCTAAGGATAAATTATCAAAAAGTTGCAAATCCAAATAATGGAAAGTAGCATGTTTTTTCTTTTGATTTTGGAAATCCCAAATATCGGAAAAAGTAGTATAAAGGTTGGTATATTTCACTTTCCAAAAACTAGTGGTAAATCGTAAAAAAGGATAATTACTACTATTGTCCGAGAGTAAAAGCGAACGATAACCGCTTCCAATAAAATGTTTACTTTGTCCAAACTCTACATCAAAATGCTTGCTGATATTGTAAGCAATCCGATAATTAAAATCTTGAAAAGAATATTTATCTCCAACTATTTTTACTTCCCCTCTTGATGGAAAAACATTAAACTCCTCCAAATAATCATTAATAAATGTTGTTTGCTGGCCTTGCAATTTTTCATAGTCAAATGAAAAACTCAATTTGCTATCCCCTTTATAAGCTAAAGATAATCCATAGGAATAATAATCAAATTCTGATTCTCCAAAACTATGGGCATAAGAAATGAGTGGAGAAACAGTAAATCCTAAAAAATTATTTTGTAACTCTCCTCCTGATAAGATAGGCAAAAAAGAAGTCGTATTTGCTTTTAATCTAGAACCATAAAAAAGGGATGAGGAATGCTGAGCGAGCAAAAAAGTGGTGAAAAAAAGAAAAATAAATATGCTAATAGGCCTTTTCATCCCCTTTTATTACATTCCAAACCGTTAGTGCAACAAGATTAATATCCAGTGCTAAGGACCAATTTTCAATATACCAAACATCCGCCCTAACCCTGCCTTCCATGTCTTTTAATTCTTTTGTTTCTCCTCTGTATCCTTTTACTTGTGCCGCACCAGTTATTCCTGGTTTTACCAACTGCCGAACCATGTACTTCCCAATAAGAGCAGAATATTCTTCTGTATGTTTTAGCATATGTGGCCTTGGCCCCACCACCGACATATCCCCCATCAGCACATTTATAAATTGTGGTAATTCATCCATAGATGATTTTCTTAAAAAAGAACCTATTTTTGTAATTCTTGCATCTCCCAAAGTAGCTTGCAAATTATCGGCATCCTTATTTTGTGCCATTGACCGAAACTTAAAACACATAAACTCTTCATTATTTAAGCCAGAGCGCACTTGTTTGAAAAGCACTGGCCCTTTGGAAGAGAGCTTGATAAGAAGTGCTATGAGTGGATAAAGCCAAGATAGTAAAAGCACTATAACCAAAAAAGAAAATACAATATCAAATGCTCGTTTTAACATCTGATTTACAATGTCGGTAAGTGGCTCTTGCCTAAAAGTGATGACTGGCACATCCTCAAAAAAGTCAATATTTACCCTTTTGAAGGGAAAACTTCTAAAATCAGGAATAATTTTAAAACGAATCATATTTTTGTCAGCAAAAGAAATAAACTCTTTTATTTTTGAAGTATAAGTTAGCGGTAATGTATAGTATATTTCGTCAATATCATTTTTGATAGCAAATTCTTCTAAATCGTCAAAGTGCCCTTGTTTTATATTTTCTTTTACCTCAAAAGAGAGATTGTTATCTGTAAATATCCCCAGCAAACGAATTCCAAAAACACCCTCTTTATAAATGTAATTGTATAGTTGTTTGGCTACATTTCCTCCTCCAATAAGGACTACTCTTTTGTAATTAAACCCTGATTTTCTGAAAAAATAAATAAGTCGTAAAGCTAAGATTCGCCAAAGCAAAACCGCCCCAAATGAAAAAGCATAAGTAGCATACAAGTGTTCACGAGAAAAGGTAGATGCCTTTAAAGAAAATAAAATTCCCGATAGCGCTACTCCATTAATAAGTGCTGCTTTAAACAGATTAAAAAGCACTCTGTCTAATCTTCTAATGCTTTTAATATCGTATAGTTTAAGCAGGAAAGCGGTAAGCGTCCAAAGAAAATTAAAAATAAGAAGTAAGAATTTGTACTTGTCAGAAAACAGAAAAGTCTCAAATTTGATATAGTGAGTGATGATAAAAGCGACATTGATAAAAATTAAATCGCCAGCAAAATGTATTGCCCAAAAATATCGTGAGTAGCCTTTCAACTTAAATAATTTTTTTGGTAAAAATAGGGAATTTTATAGTCTCCCATCAATGTACTTTGTATTGATAAAGGATTTTGCATCAAAAATAATGCTACTATCACTTTTAAATGTTTGAAAATCTATTGTTTGAAAGCCCTCATGTGCCACTGCCAAAATAATGGCAGCATATTTCTTATGTGTATAATCCTCTATTAAATCAATATTTAATTCCTTTCTGACCTCATCTTTCTTTGCCACAGAATCGTAAACATCCACCTTAGTCCCATAAGAAATAAGCTCATTATACACATCCAAAATTTTTGTATTACGAATGTCTGGGCAATTTTCTTTAAAAGTGATACCTAAAATTAACACCTCTGCCCCCTTAACTTCAATGTCTTTATTTAGCATTAATTTCACCACTTTTGATGCTACAAAAGCACCCATTTGGTCATTTACATTTCTACCAGAAAGAATAACGGAGGGTTTGTATCCTAACTTTTCTGATTTGTAAGTCAGATAGTAAGGATCCACACTAATGCAGTGGCCGCCAACCAAACCAGGAGAAAAGGGAAGAAAATTCCATTTGGTACCAGCCGCTTCTAAAACTTCATGGGTGTCAATATTCATTTTATCAAAAATAAAAGCCAACTCATTCACAAAAGAAATATTCAAATCTCTTTGGGCATTTTCAATGGATTTTGATGCTTCTGCTACCTTTATACTTGGCGCTAAATGCGTGCCCGCTTCTATAATGGTTTTGTAAATATCATCTACTTTTTTGGCAGTTGCTTCATTAGAACCAGAAGTTACTTTTTTAATTTTTGTGAGCGTATTTTTCTTCTCTCCTGGACTAATTCTTTCCGGAGAATAACCACAGAAAAAATCTTGATTATATTTTAAACCACTTCCTTTTTCTAAAACAGGAACACAATCTTCCTGCGTACAGCCTGGATAAACAGTCGATTCATAAATAACAATATCTCCTTTTTGTAAAACTTGACTTATCATTTTAGATGCAGCTAACAAATGTGATAAATCTGGTTGTTTTTTATCATTTATTGGCGTTGGAACGGTAACAATATAAATATTTGAATGAGCAATGTCTTCATGATTATCACTTAGGAAAAGACCTTTATCAGCAGCTAAAAACTCATTCTGCTTTGTTTTTAAAACTTTCCTAAAATCTACAAGATTAATTTCGCCTGTCTTGTCTTTATAATTTAACAGCTCCTTAATTCTTGATTGATCAATATCATAACCCACTACTTTGTATTGCTTGGCAAACTCGGTTGCAAGTGGCAGGCCCACATACCCAAGACCAATAACAGCTATTTTATTTTTCATTTATTTATAATTTTTGTAAATGTAGGGAATATTATTTATTAATAATTTCATGAAAAAATGAATTATAATTATCTGTTATTTTGTTCCAAGAATATAAATTATTAACTTTCTCTTTGTTGTTGATGATGAATATATTCTCTTGAACTTTTATTTTATTGTTCATTAAATCAGAAATTTGTTCAGAGGTTGTAAAATAATATGC
The DNA here is from genome assembly GCA_014381465.1 of Flavobacteriales bacterium. Taxonomy (GTDB): domain Bacteria; phylum Bacteroidota; class Bacteroidia; order Flavobacteriales; family BACL11; genus DUAL01. Next base: position 25,342 of record JACNLP010000057.1, read on the forward strand.
GTCACCCGTCAAAATTGATTTATTGAAAATATTATCATGCGCACAAATCAATGAATTTGATGCCATTGCTTCTAATAAAGAAGGGTTTGTCCCACCTACACTATGTCCATGGAAATATAAATTTGAAAAATATCTTAATGAATCTAATTTCTCAATACCAGTAACAAAGCCAACAAAAATTACTTTTTGATCTTGATACTTCTTAGAGATATACTTTCCAAAAGGTGTATTTAAACTACCAATAACAACAAGATTTCTTTCTTGTTTTGAATTTATGAAACCCTCTATAATCATCTCGATATTGTTTTCTGGCTCCATTCTTGCAATTACAATATCGTAATTGTACTCTTTTAAATTATCTTTTCTCAAAATATTTGCATCAGGATTTTTCATAATCTCTGCACCATAAGGAATATAGGTAGATTCAACCTTATACTCACTTTTGAGGTATTGTTGAATACCAATTGAATCTGCAATAAAATAATCACTATATTTTACAGCTAGTCCCTCTGCATATTTTAAAAACTTTTGAACTTTTGGAGAAAACTTAGACCGTTTCCACTCAATACCATCCATATTTGTTACTAAAATTGCTTTTTTAGGCATTAAACGATTCCAAATGGAACTACTCGTATACCCTAATTGAAGTATGATATCAAAATTAT
>JACNLP010000068.1 GCA_014381465.1 Flavobacteriales bacterium
AAATGTGACTTAATAGTAAATTTCACAGCCGTCAAATCTCCAAATTGATTATTAACAAATGGCTGAACTTCAAACTCATAATTTCCAGGAGAAAGCTGACTATATTTAATAGAATTATTTTGGGTTATACTCCATTTATTAGTTGCCCCTGCTAATCGATACCTATAACTTACTTCTTCTCCATAATTTGGAGAAACAAAAAATATATCAATATTATTTTGATTATACCTAAACTCTCTCTCATTTTGAGGTATATCATTCACTTTGAAAGTTGTGATTTGGATCGGATTAAACTCATATTCAAATTTAGAATCCTTAAAAACTTCAATACCATAATCTGTTCCTACCACCATTTTATCATCAAAAGAACTAATACAATTGATTTTACTATTATATAACAGATTAGAAGTATTGAATTGTTGAATACTAAAGCCATTCTCAGTTTCACTAACAACATCCAAACCTATATTCGTTCCAATTAAAACTGTGTTTTTATTTACATAAACAGACAAGCAGTTATCACTACTTAATCCTGAGTTTTTACTTAAAACTTGAAGGGGTTGAAATAAACTATCTAAGAATATAATACCATTATTTTTTGTTGAAATTAACAACTGATTTCTCCACTTACAGATGGAAGTAATTTCCAACTCATCTACCCCCTCAACATCAACTTTTAAGATTTTATTGTCAGAAAATAAATACAATCCTGAATTAGATAACACCAAGAGAGAATCCGGAGAAAAAGAAACCGCCTTTCTAACCCTATCCTTAAAGCCCTCTTGATATGAATCAAAAACTAAATCACTCGCTCTATTAAATAACTGAAAACCATTATAAGCAGTTACAAAATATTCTCCATGATTGGTGTAAATATTATTTAGATAAGTTGTATTTGAATTATAAGTTGTTTGTTTCTTACTGAAATGATTTATTATTTTGTAATTCACAAGAACATGTGATGAATCAAGAAGATGAATGTCTTTTATAGCAAATCCACTAGGGTTGGTATAAATTAATTCTTTAGTATTTCCTGATATTTTATATACATTTCCATTGTCTGTACCACAAAAAACATTACTTCCAGAACACCTTAAAACCATAACCTTTTCATCCAACTGCATATGAAAACTCTTATGAGTATCGAAATAGTACACGCCTGTTTCTGTAGTTGAAAACCAGATGTTACCCTGATTGTCTTCAAATATATCCGAAATAGTTTTCCCCGAAAGGTATGTTTTAGGAGTACTATTAAGCATAGCATTTTCATAATACAGAACTCCACCACCGTAAGTACCAACCCATAAATTATTTCCCTTGCTCTTATACAAAGCAGAAATATCTTTATCTAATAACTTGGTCTTGTTTATCTTTTCTTGGCTATAGTTAATTAGATTTTTTCCGTAAGCAAAATACGATTCAAGTATTTGAGGTCTTAAAATTAAATTTAACTTAATGGTTGGGGTAGTAATAAACACTTCCTCCTCCTGATTGACTCTAAATTTATTTGATTGTAAATTTTGATTAGCAAACCCACAAATCTTCCTTTCACCTATTTCCTTAATATAGAAAGTTGACTCCTTATCCTTATAATTAAATTCCTCAATCTCCCCTTTTTGATTAATACTATGCAACCCATTTTCATTGGACACATTAAACCACAACTTACCTTTCTCAATTATAAAATCTAAGACAAATTTATAAGCTGTTTTTGCTAAGAGTTTTTGGTTGTATTTATAGGGGAGTATTGTGTCTTTTTCCAAATAACAAATCCCTCCTTTATATGTGTTAAAATAAAGTCTGCTATCATATTCTCTTATCTGAAAAACAACATTGTGTGTTAATCCATTTTTAGTAGTAAAGTTCTGAAATTCATAACCATCATACTTACAGACTCCAAGATCAGTGGCAAACCACATGTTCCCAGATTTATCCTGAAAAATATCATAAACCTCATTGGTAAATAAGCCTTCCGAAATTGAAATATTTGTAGTGTGAAAACTCTGTGAGAATACCGATATTTGCAACAAGACAAATAAATATGTAAGAAAATTCTTCTTCAAAATCAATTTTTACTACAAAGTAAGTAATAAATTTTTGCTTAATATACTTTTACAAGTAATAGTATTAAGAATAGAATAATTACAATTAGAAATAAGATAGTTTGCTTTGGCAAATCTTCTTTCATCTTTATTTAATCTTTAATATTTTCTTTTCTACTGTACCATCATCATAGATGTAGAACAAAAGTTCATTCTTTTTTCCTTTTGCATTTCTTCCTAAGATATCAGTTATTTTAATAAGTTTTTTGTTGGAATTTACCTCATTAACACCTGTAGAAACACCACAGTTTGAACTGAATGTATTCCAACTATCAATGCAATCATTACTTACAGTCCAATTCATTGTTGACCATCCAGGATTATCAACATCTACACAGAATAGACTATAATTTCCAGTAATATCAATATCCCAAAAGGTTGTACCTATATTTTGATTGTTATTGTTTCTTAAATCCAAGGAAGTTAATTGATTATTATAACACCATATTTTTTGTAAAAAATAATTTCCACTAAGATCTAAGGAGGTTAAATCATTTCTTTCACAGTAAAAAAGTTCCAAGAGTATATTTGCACTAACATCTATTGAGGTAAGGTCATTATTATCAATAATTAAAGTTTCTATTCCTGTATTATTAGATACATTTAAAGTAGTTAATTGATTGAGACGACACAACAAAGACTCTAAAAGAGTATTGGATGTAACATCTAAAGCCGTAAGTAAGTTGTTACCACAATTAAGGAAAATGACATTTGGATTATTACTTATGTCTAAAGATGTAATCTGATTATTCTTACAATCCAAGACTGCTAAATTAGAATTAGTAGTAACATCTATATAACTAAATAAATTATCATTAATTGTAATATTCACTAAATTTGGATTATTACTAACATCTATAGTGGAAATTTGATTATGCCCCGCAAATAAAAAAATAAGAAGTGGATTAGAATTCACATCTAATGATGAGATATTATTATAACTACATTGCAGATTCTTGAGATTAATATTTGCGGTTACATCAATTACTGAAAGTTGGTTATGATCACAATCTAATTTTTCAAGACTTATGTTATTGCTAATATCTATAGTGCTTAATTGATTATCTTGACAGTACAGTTCAATTAATGCTAAGAAATCCTCTATTCCTGTTAGGTCCGAAATAGACTGATTACTTACATCTAAAGAAGTAAGCGTATTGATATTTGCAGTTGGCACAGTTCCATCTACCGGTCCTGTGTCATAACCCAAATTAATTAAGGCTTGTTCAAAATTTTGATTTGGTATTAAAGTATTTTGTGCAAAAATTGCTGTTGTTGCAGAAACCATTGTTACAATAAGTAGTATTTTTTTCATGACACTTTTTTTTAGTTAATAATTATTTTCTTTTCTACTGTTCCGTCCTCATAAATGTAGAACAAAAATTCATTCTTTTTTCTTTTTACATTTCTTCCTAAGATATCAGTTATTTTAATAAGTTTTTTGTTGGAATTGATTTCATCAATACCTGTAGAAACACAGGATGTAACACAAGCAGTAGAATCAGTATAAGTACCCGTACCATCTAAAGGGTCAATACAATCCCCATTTACACAATTCCAACTAGAAATTGGAGGAAATACAATAGGAGAACTATTACATAAAGAATTAATTTCAGTAGAGGTAAGGTCTCTGTTCCAATATGCAAAATCATCCATATTACCTTCAAAAAAGAAAGGGGGAGCATTATTATTTCCATCCGTTTCACCTATTATACCTCCGCCACAGCAACTACCATAACCAGAATAAGCCATAGATGTAGGCCCTGTTCCTGTTGAAAATTGAGCTCCAGCATTATTACAATCAATAAAGATATCCATATCAGTAGCCGACCTAACAACACCAACTATATGATGCCATGTACTATCAGTAATAGGAAATTCGTAAGCGGTATAACTAATTCTATTAGAAGAAACGCAACCTAAGCTAGCATCCCCACCACCAAAACCGATTCTAACAAAACCAGCAGCATCTACAGCCATCCATATTCCATGATAATTATTCTGAACATAATCTGTATTAAAAAACACTTTAATACCACTTGAAACATCTGGTATCATAGTCCAAAATGAAACCGTTATAGGGAATTCTGGTTTAAGTAAACTATCCTTTGGAAACTCAAAGGTAGAATTTACTGAAATACCTGGAAAATTAAAAGCCGAATTTGGATTTCCAAATCTATCAGGAACAGCAACAACTCCACTACTTGTTGCATGGAAATTATTTGGAGTTTCATCCAATGCATTAGCATCCATCTTGTAGTATAATAATAAACTATCTGTAATAGACTGTGAGAAACTTATTAACGGAGCAATTAGCAATAAGGTGATGATTACTTTTTTCATAGTTTATTTTAAAATCTGTTTTAACTCTTTAATTTAAAAGAGGGGGGTTAATCAACCCCCCTCTCTTATTAACAACCTTTATTGTAAGATTAACTTCTTATTAACCACATCATCATTAGTTTCTATTTCTAACAGGTACACTCCTTTAGGGTAAGTGTTCAAGTCAAATTCTTTTGTGTATTCACCTAAAAATTCTGTTTTCTTATCTCTGAGAATTACTTCTCCCAATAAGTTTACAATGCTAATTTCTAAATCTTGTTTTTCTAATGTTTCAAAAGTAACATTAAAGATGTCTCTTGAAGGGTTAGGATAAACATCTAAATTAGTAATAGCAGTGTTACCTCCTTCTAAACGAATAGTAGTAGGTTGAGTCCAGAATATAAATGGCGTCCAAGCAGATGCTTTATATCTTCCACCTGCAGGGTTACACCATGTTCTTGAAGAAGCACGATAAGATGTTCCTGGAGTTAAGCCATTCTTA
>JACNLP010000082.1 GCA_014381465.1 Flavobacteriales bacterium
TGGGATAAAACCCATCTGTTTTAATCTCGTGTTGCAGTTATTAGTTGAACTTACAAATAGTTATAATTGATATTTTCTTAATTCAGATTCTGCTAAATAAAATTCCTTCTCTATTTGCAGAAAATTATCATAAGTATTATAATAAAAACTAACTTCCATAAAATATTCAATAGTAGAAATCTCTCCAAACTCCAAAGCTTTTTGTAACAGGACTTCATTATTACTATTTTTCAATAATTCATTATATTCTGTGAGTAGATTTCTTAAAGTTTGCGATTTTTTAAAGTTTGCAATAAATATATTTTGAAATTCATTTTTGAAGTTTTCCTTTTGTAAATTATAATAGATATTTTGTTGTTTTGCTGCTTTTACTTTATTTCTATTTTCAAAAAGAGGAATACTAATTCCTACTGAAATCCCTCCAAACCTTTCATTAATTGCTGATTCTTGTAGGTAGCCAGCTTTTATTTTAGGAAAAGACAATGCTCTTGCTAATTTGATATTATAATTGCTGATTTTCTCTTTTTGATTTAAATTTTGTAGATGGTAATTTGCTGTAATCGCTTTCTCAGCAAGTGTTTCTAACTCCTCAGTATTTGAAATAATAGGATATGTAATATTTTTAATTTTTATTTCTAACCCTCCATTTAGTACAGTGATTTTCTGATTGAGTTCAGTAATTTTATTTTCAGCAATTACCAATTTATTTTTAATATTTATGAGGTTTGCTTTTGCTTTATTTACATCTAAAATTGTCGCATCCCCTTTTTCAAACTTTACAATAATATCATTTTTGAGCTGACGGCTATTTTTAAACCTTTTCTGCAATTGAAGATGATATTTATTGTAAAAAACTAATTCGATAAATGTTTGTTTTGCTTTAAACAATATATCTTGCTTATGAATTTCAGCATTTATTTTTAAATTATCAATGCTTGCATTTACTAATTTTCTTTTTTGAAAATAAGCAGTTGGAAAATCAAAAGTCTGAGAGATAAGTATGTTTCTTTGCTCAATAAGATTGTCAGAAGTTAATTTTAAATTATCAAACTCAACACTAGGGTTTTTAAGATTTAACTGAGATTTTAATTCAGTTTTTTGTGACTTTAACAATTGATTGTAGGCAATAATTGATTTATTATTTTTAGCAATATCATTAAGTATTTGATTAAGATTGTTTTGTGCATAAACATTTATTTGCATTAAGTTACATAACACAAATATGACTACTAAAAATGGCGATTTATTTCTTTTTAAGTTCATTTTATTTCTTTTTATATGTTAGGTGAAAAATGGCAGGAATCAAAATTAAGTTTAGTAAAGTAGCGCTTAACAATCCTCCTAAAATTACAATAGCCATTGGGCTTTGAATTTCATTTCCTGATTGATCTCCTGCTAATGCAAGAGGAATTAAAGCTAACCCAGTTGTAAGGGCTGTCATTAGTATTGGGTTTAATCTATCCAATGAACCATGTAAAATTGTACTATAAAGATCTTCTCCTTCTTTTAATAAGACTTGATATCTTGACACTAACAAAATTCCGTTTCTACTGGCTATCCCAAACAAACTAATAAAACCAATTGTAGATGCTATTGAAATAATCCCACTAGTAAAGAAAACAATTATTATTCCACCAATTAATGCTAATGGTAAATTGAGTAAAACTATAGTTGCGAGTTTAAAATCTTTAAATTCAGTATAGAGTAGAAAGAAAATAATTAGAATTGCTAAAATTGATGATAGTAAAAGTAGTTTTGATGCTTTTTCTTCACTCTCAAACTGACCACCATATTGAATGTGGTAATTTTGAGGTAAAGTGATATTTGTTTGAATTACTTCTTTAATATCGTTTACTGCTCCTCTTAAGTCTCTTTCGGAAACATTGGCTGAAATAACAATTTTTCTTTGTGTATTTTCCCTATTTACAGTAAAAGGACTTCCAATAACATTAATATCAGCAATATAATACAATGGAATTTTATTGCCATTTATAGCGTCAATTTTTATGTTTTTAATTTGTTCAATCGTTGACCTATCCTCTTCTTGAAATCGTAATATTAAATCAAAACTTTTTTGACCTTCATAAACTTGTGAAACAGATTCTCCTGCAAAAGCGATATCAATAAAATCCATAAGTTCATTTATTGTAATTCCATATTTAGCTAACATTTCTCTATTTGGCTCAATGTTAATTTCAGGAACTTCAATTAGTTGTTCTACATTTACATCTACTAAACCATCAATATTTTCAATTTCAGATTTTATACTATTCCCAATTTTAAACAACTCATTCAAATTTGTTCCAAAAAGTTTTATTGCAATATTAGCTCTTGTTCCTGATAACATATGGTCAATTCTGTGTGAAATGGGTTGTCCAATAGTAATGTTTACTCCAGGAACCATGCTAAGTTTTTCTCTTATTTCTTTCATAAATCCCTCCTTTGCTTTGTCTTTTAAGGTAAAAGGGAAATCAATTTCAGATGCATTAATTCCTTGAGAATGTTCGGCTTGTTCTGCTCTACCCGTTCTTCTAGATATCAAATCAATTTCATCCATTTCAAGTAAAATCTGTTCTACTTGTTTTGCTGATTTTTCAGATTCTTCTAAAGAAATTCCTGGTGGTGCAACTACATTAATTACCATTGCTCCTTCATTAAATTCAGGAAGAAAACTCCTTCCAAGTCCGAACATTAAAAAAATGGAAATAAAAAATATAACTGCTGTAAATCTAATAACTGATTTTGGCTTTTTCAATACTGAATTTAAAACTCTTTCGTACTTTTTTCTTAACCATCTCTCTACTACACTTCCTTTTGATTTTTCAAGTAGTTTTTTATTGTCAGACAATAAATAACTGCTCATAACTGGAGTAAGCGTTACCGCTACAAATAAAGAAGTAACTAATGCAATAATAAACGATATTCCTAAAGGTTGTAATAATTTTCCCTCCATACCGCTTAATAAAAATAATGGAACAAAAGAAACAACAATTATTAGTGTAGCAATTAGTATTGAATTTCTTATTTCTTTTGAGGCTTCATAAACAATTGAAATTATTGATTTTCTTTTTTCTGCAGATATTTTTGCATTTTCTTTTAATCGTTTGTAAATATTTTCAACATCAATAATTGCATCATCAACCAAAGCCCCAATAGCGATTGCCATACCTCCTAAACTCATAGTGTTAATTGTAAATCCCATCCATTTTAAAGCAATTATTGTAACAAATAATGAAACAGGAATTGCTGTTAATGATATTATTGTAGTCCTCCAATTCATTAAGAATAAGAACAAAATTATACACACAAAAAATGCACCTTCCATTAAGGTTTTCTGCAAATTATTTACTGATGCTTGTATAAAGTCAGCTTGCCTAAAAATCTGAGAATTAATTTCAATTCCTTTTGGAAGAATTGATTTCAAATCTTTAAGAGTAGTTTCAATTTTTTCAGTAAGATTAAGAGTATTGGCATTGGGTTGTTTGAAAATAGTTAAAAGCACGGCATCTTTTCCTGAAAACGAACTGTTCCCAATTTTAGTAGATTCTCCAATTTTCACAACTGCAACATCTTCAATTTTAATAGGAATTCCGTTTACTACTTTAATTAAACTATTTCCAATATCCTCTAATGAAGTTGTTTTTCCTTCCCCTCTAATTATATACTGATTTCCATATTGACTAACAACTCCTCCTGATGCATTTGAATTAGAGTTTTTTGCTGCAGATTCTAATTCTGAAAGAGAAATATTATGGTATTTCATCTTATTGGCTGAAGCTAAAATTTGATATTGTTTGTATCCACCGCCCATTACGGTTACTTGTGCAACTCCACCTATAGTAAGTAATCTTTGACGGATTGTCCAGTCAGAAAGTGTTCTTAATTCCAATGGATCTATACTGTCAGAAAAAATACTAACAATCATTATTTCTCCCATAATTGATGAGATTGGAGCCATTGTTGGACTACCAATATTTGCAGGCAGTCTATCTTTTATTGTGCTTAGTTTTTCGCTAACAATTTGTCTTGCTTTGTAAATATCGGTTCCCCATTCAAACTCTGCCCAAACAATTGAAAACCCTCTTGCAGAAGATGATCGAATTCTTCTAATATTTGGGGCTCCATTTATAGAGGATTCTATCGGATAACTTACTAATCTTTCTACTTCTTCAGTAGCCATTCCGTGTGCTTCAGTAAGTATTGCAACAGTGGGTGCTGATAAATCAGGGAAAACATCAATATCCATATTTTTGGAAATATACCCTCCAGAAATCATTATTACTACTGTAAAAAACAGAACTAAAATTCTGTTGTTAAGTGAGAATTGTATTATTTTATTTAACATTTGTTTTAGTTTTAGTGTTCATGTCCATGAGATGGAATGGTAGATGACATAGAAGCTATTTTTATTTGATACGCTCCTTTTGTTACCAACCATTCTCCCGACTCCAGTCCTGATGTAATTTGAATATTTTTTCCGTCATTTACACCTAATGTTACAGATCTCTTTTCAAAAGTCTCACCTTCTTTTTGAATATAAACATAGTAGTTTTCATAATCCGACATTAAAGCAGAAATAGGAATGCTAATTTTATTTTTTAGGATATTTGTTTTTAAGAAAACTTCCACAAAAGAACCAGATAATAAATCACCTTTATTGTCAATTTCAAAATAAACAGGAATGTAATTATTATGAGAAGAAATGTTCTTTCCATAAGAAATAATACTTCCATTTAAATCAGAAATATCATAAATACTTTCGCTATAAACTGTTTTAAAATTAGCTGTTTTTATGTTTGCTATTTGATTAAAATATTTCTGTGAAATATCAGCTCTTAAGAGTAGTTTTTGATTTTTTGTAATTACAGCTAATGGTGTTCCGCTTTCAACAAACTGCCCTTCATTTACCAAAATATCTTTTATAAACCCTGGGTTAGATGATTTTACTTCAATTCCTAAATTGCTATAATTAGAAGATATATTATTGTAATTTGTTTCTGATATTTTGAATAAAACTTCTAATTTGTTAAAAGATTTTTGAGAAATAATTTTGTCCTTTAAGAGCTCATTTCCTCTCTCATAATCTGACTTTGCTTTTTCATAATTAGATTTTGCAATAATATAATTAGTTTGTGTATTGTTTTCAGTAATTCCATTGCCTGAAATAGTGAAAATAGTATTTCGGGTATTTATTTTATTTCCTATAATTGAAGTATTTCCATTAAAAAACACAATACCAGCAGTTTTGGCTGTAATAATTATTTCATCTCCTTGCATCCCTTCAATTTCTCCTGAGGTTTTAATAATTTGATGAATATTTCCTTTTGAAATTTGTTTTATTTCAAAGTCAATTTTCCATGCTTGTTCTTTTAAAAATGCAATATCATTATCATCAGTTATTGTTGTGTTCTCTAAAATTGCATTTTCTATGTTTGCGTATACAACTACATTGTCAATTGTTATTTTATCTGTAAAATTATTGGTTTTTAATTCAAAAATTAATTGATAAATACCTTTTTCTTTTGCTTGTAAGGAAGGTCGGAATATTCCAGGAGAAGTAGTAGATTCTACGGTCTGTCTTATCCCCTTCCCTTCCTTTATAAGGCTTACAGTTAATCGTCCTTCTTTAATTGCTTTAAAATTACTCATATCGGTAAAATGAGCAGCAAAAGAGATGGTCTCTCCAACAACCAAAGGGTTAAATTCTACAAATAACTCTGTTTTATCTGTAATAATAGTGTGTGAAATTCCTTCTGCATGATTTTCATGTATTGATGCATTGTTTTGGCATCCAACTGAAATTCCAATAAATAGAATGATGAATATCTTTTTCATGATTTTATGTTTTTTTTTAAATGAATTCTAATGAGAATGATTCTCGTCAGAATGGTTATGATGTGGTTTTTCTTTAATTAGAGTATCTTCTGAAATTGTAAACTCCTCTTGTGTGTGATGCGCTTCATGATTATGACCATCTTCATGAGAATGCTCATCCCCATCAGAGTGAGAATGTCCATGATTATTGACTTCACCTGAGTTGCACGAGATTATTGTAATCGAAAAAACGATTACGAAAATTGATTTTTTCATTGTAATAAATTTTGATGATAAATAAAATATACTAATAAATCAGAATTGATTAATTAATAAAGGTAAATTGAGTAAAATGGGGTGTTTATTAAGAAATAGGAGGTCCTCTTAAGGGGAGAGTAACTATTAGTAAATACTCGTATTGTGGAAAAACAAAATACTCTGTTTCCTCTTTTTCTATGAAAAATGGTTTATTTATCTTGGAAGAAAATAAATCAGAAACAAAAACAATTTGATTAGTTACAGGAATTTTATTAGTAATTGCAAATTGAGTAGGTTTTTCTACACTAAAATGAGGCAAATTGTCAAACAAATGCTCTAAAAAGTGAAAAAAACTTGATTCTGAATGATTGTCCTCAGAAGAATTACAATGATTATTTTCTTTATGAGACACTTCAGTAGAAGTATGCTCTGCATCATGACAATGAGGTACAATATTGTGAAATAATACCATTGAATAAATGGTAAGAATAAGAATACTAATAATGTTATTTACTTTTTTCACCTAAACAAATATATATAAAATTTAGAAATTAGTAAATATTTTTTCATTTTATTATTGCCTATATTTATTGGTTAGGTCTTTTACCTATTTAATAATGAGACAAATATAAAATAACTATCTTTATTGAAAAAATCAAAAAAATAGAAATCTTATTCGTTCATTACTCTGACATCTCAAATACAACAAGAGTTTCTATATCTTCTGGAGCAACTAAAGTTGGATCGTTAGTGTAAAACTCATAGGACTTGCTCATGGTTACAGTCAAGTCATTTTCTTTGGCATAATCTTCTAACACTTTATAAGTAGTTCCACTCATTTGGTAAGCGCCATAATGTATGGCTTGTAAAGCCCTAGTTGAAGTTGTTTTCCCTACTTTAATCTCATCATTCCCCACTGCTTCATTTACCATCACGCCTACTTCAAATTGCACTAAACCATCTGCTGTAAATGTATTTTCCATATCACCCCACATAGAAAATGGTGCTGAAATACACTGTAAATTATTGGCACCAACATGAGCAAATAATTTGCCAATTGAAGTCCCCATAGCATTTCCAATATCAGCCATACTACACTCAACATGCAACAAAATGTAGTTTTGTTCAGGCCAATCAACTATTTCCACCTCAGATGAACGAGAAGGAATTTTCTCACAATATTCTTTTAATCCAAGAAGCCCATTTTCAAAATCTGGTCCTGCCATTTTATCAAAAAACAAAGTCATAAAACTCATAAAAAAAGGCATTTCTCCTTTCATTCCCCAGCTTACTTTGGTTCCACTTTCTATTGTTTCAAATCTCCACACACCAGTTGGCGACATGCTTCCAAAATCTAATTTAGTTTCCATCCCCTCAAAACTACAAGAAACAATTTCTAATCCTCCTTGCTTACCATCCGAACCAACCCAATCCATTCTTGCTCCTACCCCTGTATTTTCACCAGAAAAAGTAGTAATCATGGCTGTGTCTTGTTTCCACCAAACAGCCCAATTTTGCCAAGTTTTAAGGTTAGTAACTTGCTCATAAACTACATGTGGTGGTACATTTATTTCAATTGATCTTTCAAACTCATAATCTGATGAAATAAATAAATTGAATGTTGTAAATGATATAATTGTAATTAGAGTCCATTTCAGAATTTGTTTTCCTGCTTTCATAGTTTTTTATTTTTTGGTTAGTTTAGGTCCGCAATTTACAAAAATACTTTAAGTTTGAACTTTCAAAAACAAAACACAGAGACATGATAAAAAAAATAGGAATTTTATTGCTAGTTGGCTTAGGAGCTAGCGCACAGGACAAAGGTCAATTCGAATCCTACTCCAACAATTTTTATGGTAAAATTGTAAGCGAATCAAAGAAATATGACAAAGCTGATAAGGAAGAGTACAAATCCTTTAAAATGAATTTTGATGGAAAGGAAATTCCAAAAAGTTTAGATGAATTTACAATTGTAGAAGCTGAAAACCCTATCTCACAAGGAAATACTGGAACTTGCTGGTGTTTTTCTACTACTTCATTTTACGAAAGTGAAATCCATAGGATAACAGGAAAAACTGTCAATTTATCAGAACTTTACCCTGTTTACTTTGAGTACATTGAAAAAGCAAGAGGCTACATAAACACTAGAGGAAACACTCATTTAGGAGAAGGTTCAGAAACAAATGCAGTACAGAGAATGATGGATTGGTACGGAATTGTACCTGCTGAGGCTTATGAAGGAAAACCATCAGACCAACCCTTTTACAACCATGAAAAAATGTTTGGTGAATTTGAGGCTTACTTAAAGAATTGTAAGCAAATCAATTTTTGGGATGAAGATGCAATCCTTTCTAACATCAAATCTATCTTGAATCATTATATGGGAGTACCCCCTACTTCATTTAAATACAAAGGGAAAACTTATACTCCAAAATCATTTTTAAAAAATGTAACTAAGCTTAAACCAAACGACTATGTTGACTTTATGAGTTTGATGCAAAAGCCCTATTGGAGTCAGGAAGAATACAAAGTACCCGATAATTGGTGGAGAAGTAATGCCTACTACAATGTTCCATTAAATGAATTTATGTTCGCAATAAAGAATGCAATTGAAAATGGTTATTCTATCTCAATTGGTGGTGATGTTTCAGAAAGCGGATATTCGTCATTACATGATGTAGCAATGGTTCCATCTTACGACATTCCATCAGAATTTATTGATGAAAATGCAAGGCAATTCAGGTTTTCTAACGGAACAACAACAGATGACCATGCTATACATTTGATTGGCTATAAAATTGACAATAATGGAGACTGGTGGTTTTTAATTAAAGACAGTGGAAGTGGCGCTAGAAATGGAAATTTCCCAGGATACTACTTTTACCATGAAGATTTTGTAAAATTAAAAATGATGACTTTTACAATACATAAAGATGCAGTAAAAGAAACACTAAATAAATTTAAAAACTAATGAAAAAACTAGTTTATTTCTTAGGAGGATTTAGCGGACTTACAACTTCATTAACTTTTTTATTTTACCACAACCACCTGCAAGGAGCAAAATGGATAGATACAATATCATTAATTTCTTGGGGGTTGTTTTTACCTTTATTAGCTTATTACAAATACAAAAATGATTAAAAAAATACTACTACTTTTATTAATTCCTTTTTTAGGAATTTCTCAAAATATCAATGAAATTTTCTCAGAAAGAGGGGAGGTTTATTTTTCATTTGAATATAATAACAAAAATCAATTAAATAAGATTTCTGATATTATCTCAGTTGACCATAAAACAAATTCAGAAATTGCTTATGCTTATGCTAACAAAAAAGAGTTCTCTGATTTTCTAAATATTGGAATTGATTACACAATTATTCCAAAGAAAATTCCTTCATATAATAATACAAATAAAAACAATTGGAACTACTACCCAACTTATCAGGAGTATGTTGACATGATGCAAGCCTTTGCAGATTCATTTCCATCTATCTGCAAAATTCATCATCTTGGAACTTTAAACTCTGGAAGAGAAATTTTAACAGTTCAAATTTCTAATAATGTAGGACAAAAAGAAAATGAACCATCTTTCCTCTACACTTCATCCATGCATGGAGATGAGTTAGCTGGGTACATCTTAAGTTTAAGACTAATAGATTATATTCTTAACGGATATGGAAATAATCAAAAATTAACAGATTTAGTAAACAATATTGATATCTGGATAAACCCATTAGCGAATCCTGATGGAGCTTACTATGGTGGAAATCAAGATGTTTGGTCGGCAATTAGATACAATGCAAACTGGGTAGATTTAAACAGAAATTATCCTGACCCTGAGGATGGACTACATCCAGATGGGAATCCTTATCAAACTGAAACAAATATCTTTTTAGGACTAGCAGATAGTATAAATTTCAGTATTTCAGCAAATATGCATGGAGGTGCTGAAGTTGCAAATTATCCTTGGGATACTTGGAGCAATTTAACTGCTGATGATAACTGGTGGCAATATGTTTCTCAGGAATATGCTGATAGTTGCCAAGCAAATAGTGGGAATGGATATTTCAATTATTTAAATGATGGAATAACAAATGGTTGGGATTGGTATGAAGTAGATGGAGGAAGACAAGATTACATGAATTACTTCAGATATTGCAGAGAATTTACACTTGAACTTTCTGATAACAAAACTCCTAATCCTAATGATTTACCCATGCTTTGGGATGCTAATTATCCTTCATTAATAAATTATATGGAACAATCTCTATACGGAATTAGAGGGATAATTACTGATAGCATTACGGGACAACCTTTAAAAGCAAAAGTTGAAATTAATGGGCATGATACAGACAGTTCCCATGTCTTTTCTAATCTTCCAATTGGGAATTATCACAGGCACATTTATCAAGGAAATTATAATTTTACCTTTAGTAAAACTGGTTATTATTCAAAAACTATAAATGCTACAATATTGAATAATGATATTGTACTTGAAGATGTTCAATTAGTACCATTTGGCACAACAGAAATTATCGAACACAATCAAAATGAGAAATCGCCTACTACTTATGATATTTTAGGAAGAAAAAGTAATAATAAAATCCAAATTTCTAAAGAAGGAAAAACTTTGATTATTGAGTAATGTTTGATGTTGTTATTCTTACCGATCATAGATATGTAAATCCTAAAAAAACTGATTGGTATGTTGAGCAAGTTCTTCTAGAAGATCAACTTCTTTTAGATGCCCTAAAGCAAAAAGGGCTTAAGGTTTGCAAAAAAGATTGGGCAGACAAAACTTTTGATTGGACAACTACTAAATACGCAATTTTCCGTACTACTTGGGACTATTTTGAACGCTTCAATGAGTTTTTTACCTGGTTAGAAAACACAAAAAATAAAACTACTTTCATTAATTCTTCCGATATTATAAACTGGAATATTGATAAAAATTATCTGCAAGATTTAGCAAAAAACAAGATTAATATTGCTCCTACTCTATTTGTTAAGGAAGGAGATACCATAACTTTAAATCAGTTATTTGAAAAAACAAACTGGACTGAGGCTGTACTAAAACCAGCAGTATCAGGAGCAGCACGCCATACTTATCGGACAACCCCTAGTAACTGCTCCGAAATTGAAGCTATATTCCAAAAGCTTATAAAAAATGAAGGAATGCTTTTTCAAGAATTCCTAAATAACATAACTACACAAGGTGAAATCTCCTTAATCATGATTGGAGGAAGATATACACATGCCATAAAAAAGATTGCAAAAGAAGGTGATTTCCGAGTGCAAGATGATCATGGTGGCAGAATAGAAAAATATACACCAACCAAAGAAGAAATTGTGTTTGCTGAAAACTGCCTAGCTGCAAGCCCATTTAAACCTATGTACGCAAGGGTTGATATTGTTTATGATAACAATAACAAACCGTCATTAAGTGAATTAGAATTAATTGAACCCGAATTGTGGTTCAGAAACCACCCAAAAGCAGCCGAACAATTAGCTGAGAAAATAAGTAAATTGTCATTCTGAATAAAATGGAGAAACGATTTTTGTTCGGCATAGCCAATCTACAGTTTAAAAATTTGTAGATATTTGGCTTTGCCGATTAAACAACAATTCGACAAGCTCAACATGACAAATATTAAATAAAAAACTCCTTTAAGGTAATCTCAAAATAATTACAAATAGCATTGAGTGTACTAATACTAATGTTTGTTTTTCCCCTTTCAATTCTGGCAATATGAATATTTGTATCGTTATAGAATGCTTCTTGCGTAACACCCTTTTCCTTGCGTAATTCTTTAATCCGATTAGCAATTTGCTTTAATAATTCTGTATCTGATAATTGTGCCATTTCGTTTGGCAAATTCCAAAATACTAAAAAACCTCACAATGACGAATTTGTCAGTTTTGTAAATTTATTATACATTTGTGAAAAAATATCTAGTTATGAGAAATCTTTTCCTTTCATTTTTGAGTTTATCTATTATTGTTTCCTCTTGTAAAAAAGAAGAAATAAATGAATTATTTGGTTGCACTGATTATAATGCAGCTAATTATTCAAATCAAGCTATACAAGATGATGGAAGTTGTTATTATATTTATGGGTGCACTGATCCTGATGCAATAAATTATAATCCTAATGCTACAACAGATGTAACTTATTCATCCTATAACACGACTAATCCAATCCCAACAAATAAATCTACATTTAATTCTGATTATGATGGAATTTGTGAGTTTGAAGGAACAATTATGTTTTATACTGAAAGTTCTATTGTGTTAAACTCTGGTAATATCACTATCAAATTTCAAAGTTCTGACAAAGGGCAAATATGGAAACAAACTTTAAGCCCTGATTGTTGGGAAAGTGGTACAGTCACATTTAAGATTCCATTAGGAAGAAAGAAATTTAAATCTTTTCTAGGAAGTGATTTTGATGTTAGAAATAATGGATATTTCTGGACTATAACTGACCAAAATATATATGGATATAATAGTAGTTGCAGGAAAAATAGACTAATATTTTAAAATATTCCAAATAGATTAAAGTAATTCAGCAGCTAAAAAAGCAACTTACCTTGCCGATAAAAGTGAAATATCGAATTCAATTTTATCTTTTATAAGGTAATCCCCTAAATTCTCAAAGAAGTTTCCTGAATTGTAAGTAATATCCCATTTTGTACGATCAATTTTAATTTTAGCAGTAGCTAAAAAATTAAGTCCATTTACATTTACTTCCGCATCAAAGCTAATAGGATGTGTAATTCCTTTAATAGTTAAATCAGCAACAACTTTATAGGAATTACCTTCTCCTTTAACTGCATTAGTAATTGTTATAGTAGCAGTTGGGAATTGTTCAACATCAAAGAAGTCTTTACTTTTTAAATGACCTTCTAATTTTGCACGATATTCTTCTGATTCAATATCAGTATTCGTAATTGAATTCATATCAATACTGAACTGACCTCCTACTAAAGTTCCATGCTCAATCATTAAAACTCCCTTTTGGATATTAATTATACCTTCATGGCTTTCAGCTATTTTAGAGCCTTTCCATTTTATGGTTGATTTTTCAGTATTAACTCTTACATGATCAACATGTGGCTTTGTAGCCATTGCAAAAAGTGTAATAACACTTAGAATTGCAGATAAAAATATTTTCTTCATAATTTTTGTTTTTTAGTTTGCTCAAAAATACATAATTTTACAGCAAATACAATAATAATGATAGAAATAAAAAAAATTACTTTTGATGATTCAGAGTTATTGAAAATTGCACATCAAATAAGATATGAAGTTTTTGTAATTGGACAAAACTGCCCAGAAGAATTAGAATGGGAGTTTGAGGAAGAATCAACTCATTTCTTGGTTTTTAATAATGAAAAACCAGTAGCAACTGCCAGGCACAGAAAAACAGAAAAGGGCTATAAATTAGAGCGATTTGCAGTTTTAAATGAAGAAAGAGGTAAAGGGTTTGGACATATAGTTCTTAAAGAAATACTAGATGACTTATCAACTTATAAAGGTGAAATTTACATGCATGCACAAACAGATGTAATTCCTTTTTATGAGAAAATGGGATTTGCAAAAATTGGAAGTGAATTTGAAGAAGCAGGAATTATGCACTACAAGATGGTGCTAAAGAAATAGTTGTTGTTGATTATTTATTTAGTTTAAATTATCAAAGTTACTGCCTACTAAAAACAGACTCTACTTCTGCTACCCATCCGTATTTATCTTCCAAATTTCCATGTTGAATTCCAATAATAGTTTTCTTTAATTTCTGAGCATAACTATCCTCTTGCTTGGAGAGTTGCATTTTATAATCCCCTTGAGTAATAGAGCCAATAAAAATAACTGATACAGCTGTTCCTGTTCCAAATACTTCTTTTAACCTTCCGCTTTGATGAGCTTCTCTTAGTTCACTTATACTAATAGCCCTTTCCTCAACAGTAATACCCATATCTTTGGCTAATTGCAGAATACTATCTCTTGTTATTCCTCCTAAAATAGTGCCTGAGAGTTTTGGTGTTATAAGTGTATCATCAATTCTAACCCAAATATTCATGGTGCCTGCCTCTTCCAAATACTCATGATTTTCTGAATCAGTCCAAATTATTTGACTAAAACCCTTTTCTCTTGCTAGTTTAGTGGGATAAAAAGATGCAGCATAATTCCCTGCTGCTTTTACTGCACCCGTTCCACCTTTTACTGCTCTTGTATATTTTTGCTCAATTTTTACATGCATATCGCCAGCATAATAAGTTGTTGTTGGCGAACAAATTATCATAAAAGTATATTCATCAGAAATAGTAGCTTTTATACATTGCCCAGAAGCAAAAATAAAAGGTCGGATATAAAGAGAATAATTATCCCCTTGCTTTACCCAATCAGAATCTAATTTTAGAATTTCATGTAGTCCATCCATAAAAATATCTTTCGGTATTTCAGGAATACATATTCTTTTTGCTGATTTATTCAAACGATTAAAATTATCTTCCTCCCTAAACAAAAGCACTTTTCCTTCTTTAGTCTTAAAAGCTTTCATACCTTCAAAAACCGACTGTCCATAGTGCAACACTTGCGTTCCAGGCATCATTGGAATTGGCTGATAAGGCTTTATTTCTGCTTCCCCCCACTTACCATCTTTGTATTTGCAAATTAGCATATGGTCAGAAAAAGTAGCTCCAAATTGCAGATTATTAAAATCTACATCTTGAATATTGGAATGACCTTTTGGAGTAATTTTCATTGGTTTTAATAGTTGAATTTTGAGAGTGCAAATTTAATAAAAAAGGGGAGCAAATTGCTCCCCTTCCCCCAAAACATGTAAACTGAATTTAAGTTTTATCTTTTATCAGATTACTTAACCACAACTATTCTTTCTGTGCTCAGCATATTTCCATTATTATCTTTAATAGAAACTAAATACTGCCCACTATTTAAATCAATATTTTTAAGAATTAAATGATTACCAGCTGTGAAATTCATCTCGCCTGATTGGTAAACTTTAACACCTAAAATATTGTAAATATCCATTGTAATTACAGCTCCTTTTTTCAAAGTTACTGGTACATACATCATCTTATTTACAGGATTCGGATAAATGTTATCCATTGTAATTCCATTGTTGTTATCTACCCCAGAGGTCATTGAAACTTCAAACTGAATGGTTTCATCAAAGTAGAACATTTGATCGCTTACTCTAAACACTGCTAAATAAGGTGCCGTTCTTACTGCACTTACATCAGGAGTCCAAGAGAAAGTCCCTTCAATTTCGTTACCGTTTCCTGTTAGTACAACATTCATTGTGGCAGGAGCAGTTGTTAAATCAAACGGCTCACCAAACCCTGTCATATTTACCACATCATTCACATCAGCATCAGATGCTAAAAGGTGAAGTTGGAAATTCTGGCTAGGGCTAAGCACCACATAAGGATAACCACCAGAATTAGTAGGAACTGACTGCATATTAGAAATTTGCGGCATTGCATTAGAAGTATCAGGTATTACAATAAATTGCATGTCTCTTCTCATTGAACCAATTTGTACTCCATTTCTGAATTCCTCAACTATAAAAGAGGCAACAAAATTACCTACCATATTAGCACTCCAAGTAAGGGCTCCTGTAATAGAATCTAATGAAAATACAGCAGCAGAATCAGAATAAGCAGTATCAGAAAGGAATTCATATCCGTTTACTAAACCATTATCATCCAAAGGAACTGCCAAATGCCATGATAGCGAATCGCCATCCGGATCAAATGGTAGCGGATTGTATTGCCATAATGTGTGTGCTGGCAAATAAGCAACTGGCGGAGTAGTATAAGATGCAGAAGAATTAGGATTCAGGCTGTCAACCGTTAGGAAAGTAGATAGTTTCATACTCTCACTTAGTGGATTAGACATATTGATAATCGCTCCATTTCGACAGCAATTGTTCCAGCTAATTGCATAATAACCATCTCCTGGCATTGTTATGGTATCAATAAAGGTATAAACCTCTACCCCATATACTGTAAGCACAGACCCCATCAAGCCACCAGAAGTTGTATCATAGTTTACTGAAGAAGTAAACAAAAAATTCCAAGCACCGCTTGTATCTTGTTCGAACACATTAAAGTCAGCCACCAATTGCATGGGAACGCCAATAGTGTCTCTGTAAGCAGTAAACTCAATCTGATAATCGTAACCACCAATATGAGTAGCTACAATTTGCCCACCCATAAGGTGAGTTGCATAAGTTGTAACAGCCATTGCTGAAACAATTACAAGTGTCATTAGTTTTTTCATGATTTTGATTTTAAGTTAATATTTGGTTTGTTTAATTTGATACGACAAATTTGATAAGAAAATACACACGCCACAATAAAAAACAAACAAAATACATTTTTGTCTTATGTGTTCAAAATGGTATTTTTTTTAATCTACATCTAAAATGACAGATTATTTTATTATTTTGCAAAGCATTGTTTTTATAATATTAAAATCAAATAATAGTATATATTTGCAGCTCTAAAAATACAAAAAACAAATAAACTATGAAGAAAATTATCTTATTAAGTATTGTACTTGTTACCATTGCCTGTACAAACAGCCAAAAAACAGAAGAAGTAACAGTACAGGAGGTTGTAATCCAGAAATTTGGAGATGATAACATTACTGAAGAAGGTGCAATCACTGGAGCAGAATTAATGACAATTTTAGAAACTGAAGATTCTGCACAAGTAAAAGTAATCGGGACTATCTCAGAAGTATGTGCCAAAAAAGGATGCTGGATGGAAGTTGATTTAGACGAAAACAATCAAATGCTAGTAAGATTTTTAGATTATGGCTTTTTTATGCCATTAGATGCATCAGGAACCGTAATTATTGAAGGTGTTGCAAAAGTTGATACTTTATCAGTTGCTTGGTTAAAGCACCAATTAGAGGATGCCAAGGCAAGCCAGGAAGAAATTGATGCAATAACTAAGCCAGAAATCTCTTACAGCATTGAAGAAGCTACTGGAGTAATTTTAAAGTAAGATGAAGTTAAGTTTAAAAATATTAGGAGGATGCATTATTGCATCCTCTTTTTTTTCTTGTCAAAATACTGATAAAAAAGAAGCAACTGACACAATAAACTTTCCAAATAAAGATAGTGAATTAGCACTGCTTATGAGAGAGCTTTTTGAAGATGCTGAAAATGTAAAATCGCAAATTAGAAAAGGGCAAACCCCAGCATTCTTTACAGAATTTGAGAAACTTCACACTGCACAGCCAACAGATACTGATGTAAGAGAAGATGGGCAATACACAGCTTTTGCTGATGTTTTTATCCAATCCGTACGACAATTAATAAATACGGAAGAAGATAAAACTAAGCAGTATAATAAAATGGTAAAAAGGTGTGTAGATTGCCATCAACAAATTTGCCCAGGACCAATAAAAAAGATTAGAAAACTTCATATCAAATAAATGCAAAAAGAACTCATCACAACTTCTGATGGTTCGCATTCTTTTTTTGTACCAAGCTTAAACGAAACTTACCACTCCAAACATGGCGCCATTGCAGAAGCCAAACATGTTTTTATAGAAAACGGGCTAATGGCTACCAATAAAAATAAGGTTAATATTTTAGAGGTAGGATTTGGAACAGGACTTAATACACTACTAACTCTGCAAAAAGCAAAAGAGCAAAAGCTAGAAGTGTTTTACAATTGTTTAGAACCTTATCCACTAAAAAAGGAAGAATACAGCAAACTGAATTTTACTAATTTTTTAGACTGCCCAAAAGAAAATTTGATGGCTTTGCATAATGGTATATGGGAAAAAGAAATTCAGCTACAAGCAAATTTTACTTTACTGAAAAATAAGGTAGCAGTGCAAATTTTTACAACTAATAAAAAAATTGATATTATTTACTTTGATGCTTTTGCCCCTGAAAAACAGCCAGAAATGTGGCGTAAATCAGTTTTCAAAAAAATGTACAATTACTTGAAAGATGACGGATTTTTAGTTACCTATTGTGCTAAAGGAGTAGTAAAAAGAACCATGAAAGCTGTAGGTTTTGAAATTATTGTTTTAGATGGACCTCCTGGAAAAAGACAAATGACAAGAGCAAATAAAAAAGGGAGCTAATGCTCCCTTTTAATTTTTTATTATCCCTAAATTACTTAGTGATAAGTAATTTTTCAGATTTGAGTTCTACATTATCTTTTTCAACAGAGATAATATACTGACCACTCTCTAAATTAAAATCAGATTTTAATAAGTGTTTTCCAATTCCTTTTTCAGTTGAAAATGTTTGTACTTTTTTTCCTAATAAATCATAAACTACAACTGAAATTTCAGCTGATTTATCTAACGATATATCTATATAAAATTCATCTGATGTTGGATTTGGGTAAATATTAAATTTTTCTACAATAAAATCATTAACTGAAGTAACAGAAGATACTTCAATCTGTATGGTTTCATCCAACGAATAACTACCATTTGTACTTCTAACAACTACAAAATAAGGATTTATTCTCTCTTCACTTTGTGTAGGACTCCAATCAAATGTACCTTCAATATTATTACCACTTGTTGAAGTAGTAAAAGTAGCTATATTATTAATTTGAAAAGGCTCTCCATAAGCCTCCATACTTACATTATTTGCAGAATTATCTACCATTAAACTAAAACTGATGTTCTGATTAGGCTGACTTACAATATAAGGATAACCTCCACTATTAGTAGGAATAGTACTCATATTCAAAACGGTTGGCGCCATAACTAAAGAATCAGGAATAACAATATATTGCATATCTCTGTTTATCTCTCCTATTTTTACTCCATTTCTGAACTCCTCACATTTAATGGTCATCACATAATTACCTTGCTGAGAAGCTGTCCAATCAATTTGTCCAGTAATACTGTCTATCCTTAACACATTAGTTGGGTCAGATGGTGGAGCTGTAATTGAGATAGTTGATGGAGGAAGTACCCCAAAAATACCATCATAAGGGTCTGTAAAACTCCAAGCCAAGGAATCACCATCAATATCAAAAGGAAGAGGGTTGTACTGCCAAGCCACATTATGAGGAACTACCAATACTGGAGGTGATAAAAACACAGGAGAAGAGTTATTAATAGAACCAATTGTTACTTCCGCTAACAAAGTAAAACCCTCATTAGCTGCTCCATTTAAAATAGTAGAATTCCTACAACAACTACCCCATGTAAGGTACTTTGTACCTGTAGGAATAGAAACAGTATCGTACCACATATCCATTTCTACAGGGTAAGCCATATTTGGCACTTGTGTAAAAGCCTGTAAACCATATAAAGGATGAATAGAATTTGCATGATAATCTACAAAAATTGTAGATGAGTTACCGCTTGAATCATAAGCATCTAACATTTGAGAGGTTTGAGAAAAAGTAATTCCATTCATATCACGAAAAGCAGTTAGCACTACTAAATAATCGTTTCCACTAATATGAGTAACGGTAATTTCACCTCCCATAAAATGAGATGCGTTTGAAGTGCTTGAAAATGCAAACACTAGAGATAAAATAATAACTATTTTTTTCATAACTGTATGATTTTTAAAGTTTAATTCTACAAAACTACAAAAAAAATTAAGAAACAGAAGAAAAGTTCTATTTACTTCTCAAAAATAGAATCCAAAATGTTTTTTATACCCTTAAAAGCAAAGTAAAAAATAAATGGAAGAATAATTATTGCTAAAATGAAAATGGTATAACTTCCATGATTTATATTATTAAAACCAATATGTAAAAGGGTAGCATCAATCAAAATAATTAATGTTGCTACAGAAATAAAAACAAATCCTTTTACTAATTTTTCTTTATCCATTGTAATTATCTACAGCATTACGAACAGAACCAAATTGTTGCAATAAAGCATTAGCAGTTTCATAGTCCACTCCTATTTCATTCATTATCATTTTAGTTCCTCTATCCACTAATTTATTGTTTGATAGTTGCATATCAACCATCTTATTTCCTTTTACCTTACCTAGTTGTATCATTACAGCAGTTGAAATCATATTTAGCACTAATTTCTGTGCTGTACCCGATTTCATACGAGTGCTTCCCGTTACAAATTCAGGACCTACTATCACTTCAATAGGATAATCTGAAACCTTAGAAACCGGAGAATCACCATTACAAACAACACATCCTGTAGTTATACTTTCAGCTTGGCATTTTTTAAGCGCACCAATTACATAAGGAGTAGTACCAGATGCTGCAATACCAATCACCACATCATTAGTGTTTATGTTATGTTCTGATAAATCGTTCCACCCTAGTTCTGTATTATCCTCAGCAAATTCTACTGCTTTTCGCATGGCCTTATCTCCTCCTGCCATTAATCCTACAACTAAACCATGATCTACCCCAAAAGTTGGAGGACATTCTGATGCATCTACAATTCCTAATCGTCCAGATGTACCTGCTCCTAAATAAAACAATCGTCCCCCTTTTTTCATTTTGGGAACGATTGCATTAATTAGTTGTTCTATTTGAGGAATTTGTTCCTCAACCGAAAGTGCTACTGTTTTATCTTCTCTATTAATGTTTGTGAGTAAATCAGCAGTGCTCATTTGTTCCAAAGCATTATAATTAGAGTCCGATTCAGTAGTTTTTTTCATTTAAGATTAGTTTGTGGTTTGTAGTTTTTGGCAATTCTACCAACAACAAACTACAAACTATATTTCTTTTCTCTGTTTTCTATCCTCTAATAAAGTGATGGATACTTAGTAGGATTAACCTCATGCATCATTCCATAAACTTTCTCAAACACATCTTCTGAAGATGGTTTTGTAAAGTAATCACCATCTGCTCCATAAGGAGGTCTGTGAGCTTTAGCTGCTAATGTTTGTGGCTCAGAATCTAAATAATTATATGCATCTTGTTCTTCTACAATTTTCTGTAAAATATAAGCTGTTCCACCTCCAGGGACATCTTCATCAATAACTAACAATCTATTTGTTTTCTTCACACTTTTAACAATATCATGAGACAAATCAAATGGAACTAAAGTTTGAATATCAATTATTTCACAAGAAATTCCTGCTCTTTCTAATTTCTCAGCTGCATCCATTACCACCCTCCAAGTACTACCGTAAGAAACCAAAGTAATATCATTACCTTCTCTGGTAGTTTCTACTTTACCTAAAGGAACTCTAAACTCACCAATATTAGTAGGTAATTTTTCTTTTATTCTGTATCCATTTAAACACTCAATAACCATTGCAGGGTCATTTGACTGCATCAAAGTATTATAGAATCCTGCTGCTCTTGTCATATCTCTTGGCACACATAAATACATTCCTCTCATTCCGTTCAACAACATTCCCATAGGAGAACCTGAATGCCAAATACCTTCCAATCTATGTCCTCTAGTACGGATAATTAAAGGAGTAATTTGTCCACCGTGAGTTCTATAATGTAAAGATGCAATATCATCAACCATTGTCTGAAAACCATAAATTACATAATCCAAATATTGCATTTCAGCAATTGGTTTTAATCCTCTTAATGAAAGTCCAATTCCTTGTCCTATAATAGTTGCTTCTCTAATTCCAGTATCTGCAACTCTACTAACACCAAATTTTTCTTGCATACCTTCCACTCCTTGGTTCACACCTCCAATTTTCCCTACATCTTCACCAAAAATCATTGCTTCAGGTATTGCATCAAACATATGGTGGAAGTTATCTCTTAAAATGATTCTTGCATCTACATCTTCAGAGTTTGAATCATAAGTAGGTTTTACCTCCTTAACTTTTAAAGCTGATGTAGCTGTTTCGTTATACAATTTAGTATTATATCTTTCATAGTTTTCAGAATTAATTCTGTTGATAAAATTACGCAAAGTAGCTTTTTCAGGAATGTTTTCGTTTACAATCATCCCCAATAACATTCTTGCTTTACTCATAAAATGTCTTCTGAATAAACCAAACATTGCTGATTGATTTAAATCTTTAATCCAATCTGCAATTTCAGGAATATTTACTTGTGCTGAAATAGAATTAAAAATAGCAATTACTTCTTTTAACTCTTCTTTAATTGGAGCTTGAAACTCTGTCCATGCTTCCTTTTTCTGAGCTTTTACAAATGCAACCACTTCTTTATCTATTGCCTCTATTTCTTCTTTTGTAGCAATATTACTTTCAATAATCCACTCAGTAAATTTCTTTATACAATCAAAATCTTGCTCAAATTGCATTCTTTCTTTACTCTTATATCTTTCATGAGAACCAGAAGTAGAATGCCCTGTTGGTTGTGTCATTTCTACAACATGAATAATTGATGGAATATGCTTTTCTCTAGCTAGTTTTTCTGCTTTCTCATAAGCTTCAACAAGTGCAGGATAGTCCCATCCATTTACTTTTACTATATCATAACCAGCACCTTTTTCATCATTTTGAAATCCTGCTAACACTGCAGATACATCCGACTTTGTCATTTGCACCTCATTGGGTACAGAAATTCCGTAACCATCATCCCAAATAGAAATAATTGCAGGAACTTGTAATACACCAATTGCATTTACTGCTTCCCAAAAATGCCCTTCTGCACAAGATGAATTACCAATAGTTGCAAAAGCAATTTCACTTCCTCCATTTGTAAATCCTGGTTTGCTTTTAGCCAATTCAGGATTATCTCTATATACTTGTGATGCTTGTGCTAAACCAACTAATCTAGGAAATTGTGAAGCCAAACAAGCCATATCAGATGTAGAATTATTCTGCTCCATTAAGTTTTTCCAACTTCCATCATCATTTAAAAAACGAGTTCCAAAATGGTTCATCATTTGACGGGAACCTGAAGAAGGTTCCCTTTCTAATTCTGGATCACCATAAAGTGCCGAGAACATGTGTTTTGGAGAATACTGCCCTAGTGCAGTCATCAAAGCTTGATCTCTATAATATCCTGCTCTAAAATCACCATGTCTAAAAACTTTTGCTAATGCAATTTGAGCTAACTCTTTTCCATCACCAAAAATACCAAAAGTACCTTTTCCTGAAAGCACATCTCTTCTTCCTTGCGCTCCCGACTCTCTAACTTCAGCAGCTAATCTATAATCAGATAATATAGTGTTCTTAAAATCATTTATTGTGATCTTCTTCTTTGTTTTTTCTTTTGTACTCATATTTCAATATTTAAAAATCGGGAAGCAAAAATACTCAATAATTCCCACATAATTTAGCTTTTTTAACATTGAAAAAATACTATTAAATATTTTACATTGTTTTAATTGTTGTTTAGAAAAAGATATCTATATTTGCAGCCCTTATAAATGAGGATTAATCACGAGATGGTTTAACCAAATAAATTAAAAAATGGCAACAAGAATTAGATTACAAAGGCACGGGAAAAAAGGAAAACCGTTTTTCCATATAGTAGTAGCCGACCAAAGGTCAAAAAGAGATGGAAAACTAATTGAAAAATTAGGTACCTACAATCCAAATACAAATCCTGCAACAATAGAAATTAATTTTGACAGTGCCGTAGATTGGGTGCTAAAAGGCGCACAACCAAGTGATACTGCAAGAGCAATTTTATCTTATAAAGGCGTGATGATGAAAAAGCATTTACTAGCTGGAGTTGCAAAAGGGGCCTTTGATGAAAAAGAAGCAGAAAAAAGGTTTGATGATTGGATGAGCGGAAAAGAAAAGAAAGTTGCAGACAAAATTGCTGGTTTGAAAAAAGTAGAACTTGATACTGCTAAAGAAAGATTGAAAGCTGAAAAAGAAGTAAAAGAAGAGAAAGCAAAGGCAATTGCATTAAAAAATTCTGAACTAAAAGAAGAGGTGGAGGCAGCAACTGATACTGAAAATACAGATGGAGCAGAAATGCAAGAGACTACCACAGAGGAAGCTGTTACAGAAGAAGTAATTGATGAAACAAAAACTGAATCAGTAGTTGAAGAAGTAAAGGAAGATACAACAGAGGATGCTACTGAAGAAGCGGTAGCAGAAGAGCCAAAAGAAGAAGAAACTACTGAAGAATCTACTACTGAGGAAGTAGTAGCAGAAGAAGCTCCTGCAACTGAAGAAGTAATTGAAGCAAAAACTGAAGAAATAGCTACTGAGGAAGCTCCTGAAACTAAAGAACCAAAAGCAGAAGAAACTACTGAAGATGCTCCTGCAACTGTAAAAGAAAAGGAAGAAACTAAAGAAGAAGCTACTACTGAAGAAGAAAAAACAGAAGAAGCTTAAAAGTAAAATGCAAAAAAAAGATTGCTTCTTAGTAGGAACAGTTTTTAAATTGCACGGATACAAAGGGGATGTCAACATCTATAATGATGATGACATCCTTTTTGATTTTTCAGAACTTGATTATTTTTTAATTGAGCAAAAAAACGAGCTCATCCCTTATTTTATTCTCAGAGCCCGCCCAACAAAACCTAATGTAGTTTTGGTAAGTTTTGAAAATGTAGATTCTGAAAAGGAAGCTTTAAAAATTCTGAAAAGAAAAGTTTACCTCCCTAAAGATTGGCTACCAGAAACTGATGAAAATGAAATTACTGAAAAGAAATTAATTGGATTATCAGTTATTGATAAGAAATTTGGAAATCTTGGTAAAGTTGCTTACATCAACTCACAAAGCGCACAACAACTTATCTATGCTGAGAAAAATGGAAAGGAATTCTGTTTTCCTTTTCACGATCAATTTGTAAAAAGAATTGACATCAAGAAAGGAATTATGGAAGTTGAGATTCCTAAAGAGTTGATTGATTTAAATTAGTTCCTCAACATCATAACAAAACAGAGGGATAAAGCATTTAAGTCTTTACTACCAATAAAAAAGCCCTCCATTTCTGGAAGGCTTTTTTGTTTTTAATTAATCAAACTTTATTCAACAATTAACTTTCTTATAACGGTTGCTTTGTCCGATTTTATATTCATGATATAAATACCATCACTAAATGAAGTTGTATTTATTTTAATAGTATTTGCATTTACTGCTTTACTATAAACTACTTGTCCGTGAATATTGTAAATATCAATACTATTAATTGCTGCTGCATAACTTACCACATTTACTTTATCAGTAGTAGGGTTAGGGTAAATCTCAGTAGCAAAATCAATTACATCTTCAATAGATGTAGTTGAAGAAGTTATAGTATCCAATCCTAATGCAAGGAACATTCTAGGGTTTAAATATCCTTGAATGGTATCTAAATA
>JACNLP010000076.1 GCA_014381465.1 Flavobacteriales bacterium
ACTTGCATGTGTTAGGCCTGCCGCTAGCGTTCATCCTGAGCCAGGATCAAACTCTCCGTTGTAAAAAAAGTTTGTAAAAATTTGATTGACTTATTAGAATGTGCTTAATTTGATTTCTATCTTCATTAATTCAAAGAACAAAAAAGGGAAGCAAATATAACATAATAAGTGTTACCCTTAAAACTTTTTACTAATCAAAAATGAATTTTGTTTTTCAAAAGCGGCTGCAAATATAAATGCTTATTAATACCAAACAAAACTTTTCTCTTTTTTTTTAATAATATTTTTATACCTCAGTCTCTTGTTTGTATATGTCTCATTTTTTGCTTGTTAAGACATATTTAGATATGAATAAAAAAGTAGAATTAGTAAGAGAAATAAAGATTATATCAGAATAGCTTGCAAAAAATGTCTTTTTAGGAAATTATTTTCGTGATTTTTTATGCTTTTTATTTTTTAAAATACTTGCCATAGAGCTTATTACTATTTTGGCTTCAAAAAAGGAAATAATATCAAAATGATTAAGCATTATCCTCTCATCTTGATTAGTTAAACTTACAAATAAGAGAAATTGACTACTTTAGCACTGCCCGAAAAAAAGGAAATATTACATCTTAGCTCTCAACAAAAACTATATAAATATTTTGTTGCATTTATCAGTTGAACAATAAAAGAAAAGCCGAGCAAATGCTCGGCTTTTTAATTTATAACTAAAAAAGATTTACATCTCATCAAAATCAACCACTACATTAGCTGATGCTGGCCTAGCTTGGCAACCTAGCACAAAGCCTTCAGCTACCTCTTCTTCCGATAAAGAATAGTTGGCATCCATAGTAACTTTACCTTCCATTACTTTGGCTTTACAAGTACAACAAACTGCTCCTTTACATGAGAAAGGTACATCAGCACCTTGCTCCATTGCAGCATCTAATATTGTTTGTCCTTTGTTGGATAAAGTAAATTCAAAATCATCTCCATCCGTAATCACAGTAATATTACTCATTATCTCAGGCACTTCTGAAGTTGTTGTTTCTTTCTTTTCTTTCTTACTTGCAGTAAATCTTTCAAAATTAATTTTTGATTGATTAATATTATTCAATAAAAGTAATTCATTTGCATTATCAATCAATTCCCCAGGTCCGCAAATAAAATATGAATCAGCAGTTTTTAGAGTATTGAAAGTATTTAATAATTGTTGTAAAGTATTTTTATCAACCCTACCATTTATAGCCCCAGAAACACCTTCTCTAGAGAATGCCCAATGAATCTTTAATCTATCTGAATTATTTTCTTCTAATGCTTTTAACTCATCATAAAACATTGCTGATTCTTGAGATTTATTTCCATATATAAGAGTGAATTTTGAATCTTTACTCTCAACTAACTCTGATTTAATCATAGATAAAATTGGTGTAACGCCACTACCTGCACAAATACCAACTATATGCTTTTCATCTCCTTTAAGCACAAAGTTTCCTGCAGGAGGCATTAGTTCTAAAGTATCACCAACTTTTACATCTTTAGTTAAAAATGATGACATCTTCCCTCCTTCTACAAGTTTAACTCCAATTGACAAGCCCTTATTTGGAGCAGAGCAGATTGAATAGACTCTTCTTACTTCTTCACTATTAATATTATGTCTAATTGTAATATACTGTCCTGCTTGAAAATTAAAAAATTCATTGCTTGAAATATCAAATTGAATCTTTACAGAATCAGAAGTTAAAGTTTTAATTGAACTAACTTTTAAAGAATGGAATTTACTCATCAGATTATTTTAAATTTTTGCAAAAATATCATTTTAAAATAAAACTTTTCAATTAGAACAAATATCATATGTTTAAAAACATTATTTACTAACTTTGCCATTCAAAATTAAAACAATGACAGAAGAAAAATTTCAAAAGCGCATTGATGCAGAGCAAAAAATAGAACCGAAAGATTGGATGCCTGATGCTTATCGCAAACATTTAATTCGTCAAATTTCACAACATGCCCACTCAGAAGTAATAGGTATGCAACCTGAAGGGAATTGGGTAACAAGAGCTCCATCATTAAGAGCAAAAATGATATTACTTGCCAAAATACAAGATGAAGCAGGGCATGGACTTTATTTGTATTCTGCTTGTGAAACTTTAGGCATTAGCCGTGATGAATTGGTTCAACAACTGCATGATGGTAAAGCAAAATACTCATCAATCTTTAACTACCCTACTTTAAATTGGGCAGATATGGGAGCTGTAGGTTGGCTTGTTGATGGTGCAGCAATTGTAAATCAAGTTTCCCTACAAAGAACTTCTTACGGACCGTATTCTAGAGGAATGGTAAGAATTTGTAAAGAAGAAAGTTTTCATCAAAGGCAAGGTTATGAGATAATGGCTACTATGGCTGCTGGTACTCCTGAGCAAAAGCAAATGGCTCAAGATGCTCTTAACAGAATTTGGTGGCCTTCCATTATGATGTTCGGACCTCATGATGCTGATTCTCCTAGAAGTGGGAATGCTTTGAAATGGAAAATAAAACGCCAAACTAATGATGAGTTACGCCAAAGCTTTATTGATAAAACAGTGGCTCAAGCTGAACTTATTGGCCTTACAATTCCTGATCCGGATTTAAAATGGAATGAAGAAACAGGACATTATGATTTTGGAGCAATGGATTGGGATGAATTTTGGCGTGTTGTAAAAGGAGATGGGCCATGTAACAAACAAAGATTAGATCATCATAAAAAAGCTCATAAAGAAGGGGAATGGGTGCGTAATGCTGCAAAAGCATATGCAAAAAAACAAGAATTATTAACAGTTTAAAAAAAATAAAATTATGTCAGAAAATACAGATGTATGGGAAGTATTTATTCAAAGTAAAAATGGTTTACCTCATAAACATGCAGGAAATGTACATGCTACAGATAAAGAAATGGCTCTTCAAAATGCAAGAGACCTTTACACAAGAAGAAAAGAAGGAAGTTCAATTTGGGTTGTAAAAGCAACAGATATAATTGCTTCACAATCGGAAGAAAGTGAGGAATTCTTTGACCCCTCTGATGATAAAATGTACAGACATCCAACTTTTTACACTATGCCTGAAGGCTCAAAAAACATATAAATGGATAATTTAATTAATTACACCTTAAGAATTGCAGATAATGCACTTATTTTAGGACAAAGAATGAGTCAATGGTGTTCAAACGGACCAACTCTTGAGGAAGATATAGCAATGGTAAATATCTCTTTAGATTTATTTGGACAAGCAAATGGTTTTTATGAATATGCTTCTAGTATTGATGGAAATAAATCTGCTGATGATTTTGCTTTTTTAAGAAGTGAGCGAGAATATTTCAACAACTTAATTGTTGAGCAAGGAAACGGCCATTTTGGTGATACTATTGTAAGAAACTTTTTATTTGATACTTATAGCGTGCTGTTTTACACTAAATTACAAAACAGTTCTGATGACACCCTAGCAGCACTTAGCTCAAAATCATTAAAAGAAGCCAAATACCACTTGCGTCATTCTTCAAATTGGCTAATTCGATTAGGAGATGGGACTGACGAATCAAACAAAAAAGTTCAAAAATCTTTGAATGATATTTGGATGTTCACTGGAAATCTTTTTGAGATGGATGAATTAGATACTGACATGCTAAATAAAGGAATTGGAATTGACAATTCTTTATTAAAATCTGAATGGGATAAAAAAGTAAATGACACTTTATCAAGTGCAAAGTTAAACCGACCAGAAGACGGATATATGCAAACTGGTAGCAAAGAAGGAATTCATACTGAGCATTTAGGACATTTACTTTCTGAGATGCAATTTTTGCAAAGAGCGCATCCTAATGCAAAATGGTAATACCAATAAAATTTGGGAACTATTAAATACAGTTCCTGATCCTGAAATTCCTGTAATTTCAGTTGTAGAATTAGGAGTTATTCGTGATGTTAAATTTACGAATAACTCTTTTTTAATTCTCATCACCCCTACTTATTCAGGTTGCCCTGCTACAAAAACCTTTCAAGATGATATTAGTAGTTGTTTAAAAGAAAATGAAATAACAAATTTTGAGTTAAAAATAAAATACGATCCACCTTGGACAACTGATTGGATGAGTGATTCAACCAAAGAAAAACTCAGAAAATATGGAATTGCACCTCCTTCAAATATTGTTATTTGCCCTCAATGCAATTCAAAAAACACTTCCCTAATTAGTGAGTTTGGAGCAACTGCTTGCAAATCATTATTTAAGTGTATTGACTGCTTAGAACCCTTTGAATTTTTCAAGTGTATCTAACATTCGCTTAAAAACCCTTATTTTTCTTATTTTAGCGGCTTAAATCAAAATTCAAGCATGATACAATACGAACTGATTGATGGTGTAGGAAAAATCACCTTAAACCGACCAGATAAATACCACTCTTTTGTAAGAAAGATGGCATTACAATTGCAAGATGTACTAGATAAATGTAATGAAAATAGTGAAGTTAGAGCGATACTTATTACAGCTAGCGGGAAAGCATTTTGTGCAGGACAAGATTTAGGTGAAGCAACTGACCCTAATGGACCAGAACTCACTAAAATTGTTCAAGAGCACTACAACCCAATAATAAGAAAAATACGGAATATTGAAAAACCAGTAGTAGCTGCCGTAAATGGAGTAGCTGCAGGAGCTGGTGCAAGTATTGCACTTTGTTGTGATATTGTTGTAGCAACAGAAAGTGCAGCTTTTATACAAGCTTTTAGTAAAATTGGACTAATTCCTGATAGTGCCGGAACTTTCTTTTTACCAAGATTAGTAGGAATGCAAAAAGCTGCTGCTCTAATGATGACTGCTGAACCAGTAACGGCAAAGGATGCTGTAGATATGGGTATGATTTACAAAGTGTTTTCTGATGACACTTTTGAAACTGAAAGTTGGAAACTAGTAAGTAAATTAGCGAAAATGCCAACTAAAGGATTAGGGCTTACAAAAAGATTGCTGAATGAATCTTATTCCAATAATTTGGAACAACAACTTACTATGGAGGATGAATGCCAAACTATTGCAGGAAATACTGCTGATTTTAAAGAGGGTGTACAAGCATTTTTAGAAAAAAGAAAACCAAATTTTAAAGGAGAATGAAACTTAATGTAACAATATATCAATTGATTAATGAAACAATTCTCCCCTCTAAAAAGCATGTGCTGAATGCATGTGAAGTAAGGGGTTGGGGGTGTGTTAAAAATCTAACAACTAAAAACTGTCAACTGACAACTAAAATATGATGAAAGTAAGTGTAATTGGTGCAGGAACTATGGGAGCAGGAATTGCTCAAATTGCTGCCACAAACGGACATGAAGTTTGTCTTTATGATTCTTTTGATGGAGCTACTGAGAATGCAGAAGCTAAACTTAAAAAGATACTAAACAGATTAGTTGAAAAGGAAAGAATAAGCCAAGAAGAAAAAGAAACAATACTAGGAAGAATTAAATTTTCAAAGCAGATTGAGGATATAAAAGGGAGTGGAATTGTAATTGAAGCCATCATTGAAAATCTAGAAATTAAACAAAAGGTATTTTCTGAAATTGAAAACCTAGTGGATGAAGGCTGTATTATTGCTTCAAACACCTCCTCCCTATCTATTGCTTCAATTGCTGGAGCCTTAAAAAAAGCTGAAAGAGTTATTGGAATTCACTTTTTTAACCCAGCACCTTTAATGCCATTAGTAGAGATTATTCCTGCTGTACAAACCTCAGAAAACACTTTAAATAAAGCAAAATCAATTATTGATTCTTGGAAAAAAGTAACAGTTATTACTAAAGATACTCCAGGCTTCATTGTAAATCGAGTAGCTAGGCCTTTTTATGGGGAAGCACTAAGAATTTATGAAGAAGGAATTGCTGATTTCGCTACTATTGATTGGGCAATGCGTGAACTTGGAGGCTTCCGTATGGGACCTTTTCAATTGATGGATTATATAGGAAACGATATTAACTACACAGTAACAGAAACTGTGTTTACTGCCTTTTACTTTGAGCCTAGATACAAACCTTCATTCACTCAAAAAAGAATGATGGAAGCAGGTTATCTAGGAAGAAAATCAGGAAGAGGATATTATGATTACTCTACTGAAATGCCTAAAGCAAATGAAGATAGAGCGTTAGGAAAAAAGATATTATGTAGAGTATTAGCCATGCTTATAAATGAAGCAGCAGATGCACTTTTCTTAAATATTGCTAGCCGAGAAGACATTGACTTAGCTATGACAAAAGGCGTAAATTATCCGAAAGGATTATTGGCTTGGGCTGATGAAGTTGGACTTAAAAATGTATTAAATCAACTAGAAGAACTTTACTGTGAATATGGAGAAGACAGATACAGACCTTCTCCTCTTTTAAGAAGAATGGTAAAAGAAAATAAAACTTTTTACTAGAAATGGAATTAGCAAAAAAGGTAGTAGATAAAATGATGAGTGGAGATGCTTTTAGTCAGTGGCTAGGCATTGAGGTATTGGAAATATCTACTGGTTTCTGCAAACTACAAATGAAGGTAAGGAAAGAAATGACAAATGGTTTCTCTATAGCACATGGAGGAATTACATATTCCCTAGCAGATAGTTGTTTGGCTTTTGCTGCAAATGCAGATGGAATACAAGCGGTATCTATTGAAACCTCCATTTCTCACACTAAAAAAGTAATGAGTGGTGATACTCTTATTGCTGAAGCTAATGAAATAAATAAAGGAGGTAAAACTGCTTTATATTATATAAAAATTACTAACCAAAATAACCTAGAAGTTGCTCATTTTAAAGGTACGGTTTTCCGTACTGGAAAAGAGTGGTTTCCAGAAGGATAATTTGTTGATTAGCTAATTTGATAATTAAAAATAGTTGTCATTCCGAACCTTGTGTGAGGAATCTCGTTATTAAACTATTTTTTATAAAAAAATGAAAAAAGAAAACTGGCTTTTAGTTTGTTTTAAGTAGTATTGCCAAAAACCACAAACCAAACAAAAAAATGACCTATATAATTGATGCAGTAAGAACTCCAATTGGAAACTTTGGAGGTACACTTAAAGAAGTAAGAACAGATGATTTAGGAGCTATTCCTATCAAAGAGTTAGTAAAAAGAACAGGGATTGATGCCAGTAAAATTGATGATGTAATTTTAGGTTGTGCCAATCAAGCTGGGGAGGACAACCGTAATGTTGCGCGTATGTCCTTACTCTTAGCAGGATTGCCATTCACAGTTCCTGGAGAAACAGTTAACCGTTTATGTGCCTCAGGTATGTCATCCGTAATTCATGCTCATAGAGCTATTGCTGCTGGTGATGGTGATTTATTTATTGCAGGGGGAGTAGAAAATATGACTAGAGGTCCATGGGTAATTTCAAAAGTTTCTAAGCCTTTTGGTAGAGATGCACAGATGCACGATTCTTCTTTCGGTTGGCGTTTTGTCAATAAAAAAATGAAAGAGTTATATGGAGTAGATGGAATGGGAAACACAGCCGAAAACTTAGCAGAGAAATACAATATCTCACGTGAGGACCAAGATATGTTTGCTTACAATTCGCAAATGAAAGCTGTAAAAGCACAATCTGAAGGAAGGTTTGATCAGGAGATTGTTTCAGTAGAAATTCCACAAAGAAAAAAAGATCCAATTATTTTTAGTAAAGATGAATTCATCAGAGGAAATACTACAACTGAAATATTAGGAAAACTAAGAACTGCCTTCAAAAAAGAAGGAGGAACAGTTACTGCAGGAAATGCTTCAGGGTTAAATGATGGTGCAGCTGCTATGCTATTAGCATCTGAAAAAGGAGTAAAAGAAAATAACCTTACTCCTCTTGCCAAAATTGTAAGTTCAGCAGTAGTTGGTGTTGAGCCTAGAATTATGGGAATTGGTCCTGTTATGGCTTCCAACAAAGCACTTGAAAAAGCAGGATTAACTATGGAAGATATGGATATTATTGAACTGAATGAGGCCTTTTCTGCACAATCATTAGCTTGTATTCGTGAGTGGGGACTTAAAGATAATGACCCAAGAATAAATCCAAATGGTGGAGCAATTGCATTAGGACATCCACTAGGAGTAAGTGGAACAAGAATTTTACAAACTGCCGCTATAGAATTAAAAAAACAAAATAAAAAATACGCCTTAGTAACCATGTGTATTGGTGTTGGGCAAGGTTATGCAACAATTATTGAAAAAGTTTAATATGACATTAAAAGAATTTAAAAATAGTATTGAGAAGAAAAATAGTTTATCATTCGCAAAGGAAAACGGAACTTTAATACCACCCTATTTTCATATTACTGAAATGGGATTAAAAACTAAATCATTTATTGATTGTGGTGGTGTGGTAAGAGAAGATTCAAAAGTTAGTTTTCAAATTTGGACTTCAGATGATTTTGATCATAGACTTTCTGCTTTTAAACTTTTAGGAATTATACAGAAAGGAGAACAAGTGATTAATGAATCATTAGATAATTTAGAAATCGAAATTGAATATCAAAACTCAACTATCGGGCTTTACAATCTTGAGATGAGTGGAAATAATTATATTTTAACAAATACAAAAACTGATTGTTTAGCCAAAGAAGAATGTGGAATTGAAGTAATTGAGGAGGAAATAAACGAATGTTGTTCAGGAACAAGTTGCTGTTAAGATAAAAAAAGAAGAATTGGAAATATAAGAATTGTTAATGGTTTATAGTATGTTGTTAGTGGCAAATAGATAAAAAATGAGTGAGAAAAATAGATATTATGATTTAGATGTTTGGAAAGAGAGTAGAAAACTTACTAACCAAATATATAATCTTACAAAGTCGTTTCCTGAGGAAGAAAAATTTGGGTTAATTTCTCAAATCAGAAGATGTTCTGTATCAATTCCGTCCAATATAGCAGAAGGATGCGGAAGGCAAACACCAAAAGATACAACTCGCTTTTTATATATTGCAAAAGGTTCTTTATACGAATTAGAAACACAAGTTTTATTATCTTTTGATCAGAATTACATTTCAGATAAAGATGTATCAGAAGTATCAAAACAAATTATAGTTTGTAAAAAACTGTTGAATGGATTTATCAACTACTACAAACAACTAACCACAAACAACTAACTAAATCAATGATTTACGAATTTAACGGATATAAACCAGTAATACACCCTACTTCCTTTGTACATAAGGAGGCAACTATTATTGGAAATGTAATTATTGGGAAAGATGTATATATTGGTCCTGGAGCTTCACTCAGGGGGGATTGGGGGCAAATTACAATTGAAGATGGATGTAATGTACAGGACAATTGCATCATTCATATTTTCCCGGGTAAAGATGTTGTACTACAAGAAAATGCTCATATCGGACATGGGGCTATTATTCATGGGGCTAACATTGGAAAGAATACTTTAGTAGGAATGAATGCAGTGGTAATGGATGATGCAAATGTTGGGAATGAATGTATTGTTGGAGCCCTTTGTTTTGTAAAAGGGGAAATGCAGATTCCAAATAGAAAAATTGTAGTGGGTAATCCTGCTATTATTAAAGGTGATGTTTCTGATAATATGATAAATTGGAAAAGTAAGGGAACAGAACTTTATCAGGAATTACCAGAAGAATGCAGAACTTTAATGACAGAATGTACTCCACTTTCTGAAATAGAAAACGATAGAAAAAAGAAGCAAGACATAAGTTTCGAAACCTGGAAAAAAACAAATAGATAAATAGTTGGTGGTTTGCAGTTGGCAGGAAATCCTGTCAACAAACCAAGAACAACAAACAACAAACTAAATGATAAAAAACTACAACAATTACGCATTAGGAAAATGGATTAAAGGAGATGGAGAAGGCGCGCCTCTTTTTAATGCAATTACAGGAGAAGAAATAGGGAAAGCCTCATCAAAAGGATTAGACTTTGCCGAAATGATGGATTATGCAAGAAAAGTGGGAGGTCCTAAATTAAGAAAAATGACTTTTCAGGAGAGAGGTTTGATGTTAAAAGCATTAGCACTTCACTTGCATTCTATCAAAAATAAATTTTATGCTTTAAGCGGGGAAACTGGTGCTACAAAAGTTGATTCTTGGATTGATATTGAAGGTGGAATTGGAAATATTTTTGCGAATGCATCTCTAAGAAAAAACTTCCCTGACTTACCTTACCATGTGGATGGAGATATGGCTCCTCTATCTAAAAACGGGACTTTTATTGGTCATCATATTATGGTACCAAGAGAAGGAGTTGCCATACACATTAACGCCTTTAATTTCCCAATTTGGGGAATGTTAGAAAAGATAGCCGTAAATTTAATGGCGGGAGTTCCTGCAATTGTAAAACCGGCAACTATTACTTGTTTCCTTACCGAAATGATGGTGCGTGAAATTGTAGAATCAGACATATTACCAGAAGGAAGTTTACAATTAATTTGTGGAAGTGCCAGAGGAATAATTGACAATGTAGAAACGGGTGATATTGTAACCTTTACAGGAAGTGCTTCAACAGGAATGATGCTGAAATCTAACCCAAGATTAATTGAAAAAGCAGTATCATTCAATATGGAAGCAGATTCTCTTAACTGTTCCGTTTTAGGAGAAGATGCAGTTCCAGGAACAGCAGAATTTGACCTTTTCATAAAAGAAGTACAAAGAGAAATGACAGTAAAAGCAGGACAAAAATGTACTGCAGTTCGTAGGATTATTGTTCCAGAAAAATTAGTGGAAGATGTGCAAATAGCACTTGGAAAACGATTAGCAAAAACTACCATTGGAGACCCTTCAGTTGAGGGAGTAAGAATGGGAAGTTTGGCAGGAAATGAGCAAAAAATAGAAGTAACTGAAAAAGTAAAACAATTAGCCCAAACACAAGAAATTGTTTACGGAAGTCTGGAAGAATTTGAAGTAACAGGAGCCGATAAAAACAAAGGAGCATTTATCTCCCCTATCCTATTTTTAAATGATGATCCTTTTAACAAAACAGATTGCCATAATGTGGAAGCGTTCGGACCAGTTTCTACTATTTTACCTTATAAAACTATTGATGAAGCAATTGAATTAGCCAGAATGGGGAAAGGTTCTTTGGTCTGTTCTATCATTACAAATGACATGAAAATTGCAGAACAATTTGTTATTGGAGCAGCAAGTATGCACGGAAGAATTTTGGTATTGAATGAAGCCTGTAGTAAGGAAAGCACTGGGCACGGTTCTCCTATGCCACTACTTACACATGGTGGGCCTGGTCGTGCTGGTGGTGGTGAAGAAATGGGTGGTGTTAGAGGTATAAAACACTATTTACAAAGAACTGCAATACAAGGACATCCTACAACAATTACTGCACTTACTAAGCAATATCAAGTGGGTGGTGCACAAAATACTGAAGGACCTCATGTTTTCCGTAAGCACTTTGAGGAAATTGAAATTGGAGATACCGTAATTACGGATACCCATTTGGTTACTTTGGATAATATCAATGAATTTGCAGAACTTTCAGGA
Organism: Flavobacteriales bacterium; assembly: GCA_014381465.1. GTDB lineage: Bacteria > Bacteroidota > Bacteroidia > Flavobacteriales > BACL11 > DUAL01. The sequence continues at coordinate 11,466 of JACNLP010000076.1, forward strand.
GATAAATTTTATGCCCATATGGATGAAAATTCATTAGATGGAACTATATTTACTGAGCGTGTAGCACATGGATATTTCATTATGAGTAAAGCAGCAGGATTATTTGTTGATCCTGCAAAGGGACCTGTACTCTTAAATTATGGAATTGATGAATGCAGATTCACTAAACCCGTTTACCCAGGAATGACAGTAGGCGTACGATTTACTGCAAAAGAAAAAATAAGCCAAGAAAAAAGAGAAGATGACGATATTGCAAAAGGAATTGTAAAATTCTTGGTGGATGTATATGATGAGGAAGGAGAAACAGTAATGTTAGCCACCATCTTAACTATGGTGCGTAAATTAGATCAGAATTAAAAAACAAATGTCATATCGAACCTTGTGTGAGATATCTACAAATTCCCTAAAAAGGATTTGGGAGATTTCTCAATCGTTTCACTCATTTCGAAATGACAAATAAAAAAATATAATGATAGCAAACACACCAAAACCACCTTATATTGCAGCAGAATTTACTTCTATCCGTACGGATGTAGAAGAAGGATACGAACATATGAACGAACTTACTTTCAAAGAATTAGAAAGTATTGAGGGATATTTGGGATATGAAGCTTTTAGAGATGAAAAAGGTTTTGGCGTAAATGTTTCTTATTGGAAAGATATGTCATCCTTAAAAAGATGGAGAGATAATACTTTGCACCAAAAAGCCCAAGAATTAGGAAAAGAAAAGTGGTACACAAACTACAAATTAAGAATTTGTACAGTAGAACGAGATTATGAATTTAAACTTTAAATTATGAAGAAGCAAGAAATAAAATATTTATTAAAAGCATTTAAAAACTTTGAAATCGAGAAAAGAATTCTAAATAGTAAAAATGAATCTGAGACAAGAGACTATCTAATTCATCCCTTTTTAGACATTCTTAATTATGATAGAATAGATGATTTAAACCATGAATACAATACAAGAGGTGGAAAAAAAGTTGATATTTCACTAAACCTTGGAGGAAATTATCCAGTAATATTTATTGAATGTAAAAAAGCATCTTCTAAATTAACCACAAACAATATTGACCAATTAAATAGTTACTGCAATAGTTCAGATGGAGAAAATGTTAAGCTTGCAATACTAACAAATGGTATTGTTTATAATTTCTATGTAGAAAATGAAAATACAAATAAATGGAATCATTTAGAACCATTTTTTACTTTCAACTTACAAGAATTTGATAATTCTGATATCGAGAATCTTGTAAAATTCATGAGAAATAAGATTGAATTAAAAGAAATTCTTATAGAAGCAAATGATTATTATTATATTGAAAGTTTTGAAAATGCCTTTTTTAATATTTTAACTAATAAAGACCTTGAACTTATTACTCTTATTAATAAAAAAATGGGAGGTAAAAGAACAACACCTGGGATTCAAAAAAGAATTTCAAACTTGATAAATTCTTATTCTCTGAAAAATATTTATGACAGAATAGTTCTAAAAGACTCTCAAACTACAAATAGCGGGATAAGAACAACAGATGAAGAATTACGATTCTTTAATATTGTTAAGACACTATTAGCAACAAGCAGTAATATTAAAGATGTAGATATTGATAGAATTAGTTACAGAGACTTTAAAGGTCAGTTTAATATTCTAATTGATAGTAGTCGACAAAAAAGAGTTTGTTCATTAGTTGCAAATCAAACTGACTTTAATCTAGAAATAAATGGAAAATCAAACATTATTAAATTAGATACAATTGATGTTTCATCATTAAAAAAATATAAGAAGAGTTTAGTTGAAGCAACTATAAATCTACTTTATTAATACAGTATAATAATTGAATAAATCTGGCTTGTAGTTTGTTGTTGGTAGTATTACAAAAAACCACAAACTAAAAACCACAAACCAAATAAAATGAAAGAATTTGTAAAACTAACAACAGAAAACGGAATAGGAACAGTTGAGTTCTTCCATCCGCAAAGTAATTCCTTACCGGGGCATATATTGGCAGAATTAGCCAATACGATTGCTAAGGCAGGAGAAGATGAAAACATAAAAGTAATCATCCTTAAAAGTGCAGGAGAAAGAGCATTTTGTGCAGGAGCATCCTTTGATGAATTAATTGCAATTGACAATGAAGCAACAGGAAAACAATTCTTTTCAGGATTTGCAAATGTGATAAATGCAGCTCGTAAATGTCCTAAATTTATTATTGGGCGTGTACAAGGTAAAGCTGTTGGTGGAGGTGTTGGTATGGCATCCGCAACTGATTATTGTTTCGCCACTAAATTTGCTTCTGCAAAGTTATCGGAACTAGCCATTGGGATTGGTCCTTTTGTAGTAGGTCCTGCAGTGGAGCGTAAAGTAGGAACTTCAGCATTTTCTGCTATGACAATAAACGCAACTAAGTGGTTTGATGCAGAGTGGGCTCGTGAAAAAGGATTGTACACTGAAGTGTTTGATTCGGCAGAGGAAATGGATGTTGAAGTAGAGAAACTAGCCACTACCCTGTCTAAATCTAATCCTGAAGCAATGGAGGGATTAAAAAAAGTAATGTGGCAAGGAACTGACCATTGGGATACATTACTAATAGAAAGAGCTGTAAGTAGTGGAACTTTAGTTTTATCTGATTTCACTAGGAATGCAATAGAAAAATTTAAAAAGAAATAATTGTAAGATAGTTTATAGTTGGTAGTTTGTTGAACAGAAATAACTACAAACAACTATCTACAAACAACAAACCATTTATATGATTAAAAAACTCTCCAAAGATATTTACAAAAAAGCATATTCCTTAATGTGTACTGCTCGTGCTATGAGCGATTTGTATGAGGAAAATAAAGAAGTAACTTCAAAATATGTTCACGCTACATCCAAAGGACATGAAGCCATTCAATTGGCAGTTGGTTTACAATTAACTGAAAACGATTGGGTTTCTCCTTACTACCGAGATGATTCTATTTTATTAGGAATAGGAATGCAACCTTATGAGTTAATGTTACAATTACTCTGCAAAAAAGATGATCCATTTTCAGGAGGAAGAACTTATTATTCTCACCCTTCTTTAAAAAGAGAAGGATTTCCAAAAATCCCACATCAATCTTCTGCAACTGGCATGCAAGGTATACCAACTACTGGAATTGCAATGGGAATTCAATACCAAGAAAAAGAAGGTTTAACAAATCCTAAAAAAGGAGAAGAAACTGTAACGGTTTGTTCCTTTGGTGATGCATCTATAACTGAAGGGGAAGTTGCAGAAGCCTTTCAGATGGCAGCACTTAAAAAATTACCTATCTTGTATTTAGTGCAGGATAACGAATGGGATATTTCTGCACACGCATCAGAAATGAGAGCAGTAGATGCCACCCATTATGCAAAAGGTTTTGGGTTAAAAACTTATACCATTGATGGTACAGATTTTACAAAATCCTATGAAACAATTCAGAAGGCATTTAAGGAAATAAGAGAAAAAAGAACTCCTATTTTAATTCATGCCAAAGTACCTTTATTAAATCATCATACATCTGGTGTGCGAATGGAATGGTACCGAGATGATTTGGATGAAGCAAGAAGCAGAGATCCTTTTCCAAAACTAAAAGCTGAACTATTAGCAAATGGTTTCACTGATAAAAAATTATTGGAAATTGAAAAAGAAGCTAAGGAAACGGTACTTTCTGATTATCAAAAAGCATTAAAAGCAGAAGACCCTAATCCGGAGGATTTATTCTCTCATGATTTTGCCCCTACTCCTATTTTAGAGGAGAAAGGAGAAAGAGCACCTAAAAACAAAGAGGCAACTGTTATGGTGGATTCTGCCCTTTTTGCGATAAAGGAAATCATGGCAGAACATCCTGAATCTTTACTCTATGGACAAGATGTAGGAAAAAGATTAGGAGGAGTTTTCCGTGAGGCAGCAACCCTAGCACAAACCTTTGGAGACAACAGGGTATTTAACACACCAATACAAGAAGCATTTATTATTGGAAGTACGGTTGGAATGTCGGCAGTAGGTTTAAAGCCTATTGTAGAGGTTCAATTTGCAGATTATATTTGGCCGGGACTGAACCAATTATTTACAGAGGTGAGTCGTTCCAATTATTTGTCAAACGGAAAATGGCCTGTGAGTTGTATTATTCGTGTGCCAATTGGAGCATATGGTAGCGGTGGGCCTTATCATTCTTCTTCTGTGGAGTCGGTATTGGCACAAATTAGAGGAATAAAAATTGCTTACCCTTCAACTGGTGCGGACTTAAAAGGATTGATGAAATCTGCTTATTACGACCCAAATCCTGTGGTAATTTTAGAGCATAAAGGATTGTATTGGAGTAAGATAAAAGGAACACTAGCAGCAAAAACTATTGAGCCATCAGCAGATTATGTTATTCCTTTCGGGAAAGGTAGAATTGCTTTACAAGTAGTAGAAAATGAAACTAACACCATAAGTATTATCACTTACGGAATGGGAGTGCATTGGGCTTTAAATGCAGCAAAAAATCATAAAGGAAAAGTTGAAATTATTGATTTAAGAACCATCCATCCACTTGATGAAGAGCTTGTTTTTGAAAGTGTAAACAGAAATGGAAAATGTTTGGTATTAACTGAAGAACCTTATAACAATTCCTTTGCACAAAGTTTAGTAGGGAGAATACAAGAACATTGTTTTGAAAAATTAGATGCACCAGTTTATGTAATGGGATCAGAGAATTTACCTGCCATACCACTTAACTCAACTTTGGAAGCAACTATGTTGCCAAATACTGATAAAGTAAGTGAGAAGATTGGGGAGATTTTATTATTTTAGCAAAAAAAATACATCCTATGAAAATCAATATTTTCACATTTTTATTTACCTTTTTATCACTCTCTACCTTTGCTCAATTCAATAACTTCAAAACAGAATTTGCCTCTGCTTATAGCTATCACAGCAACATTCCGAAAGGTCTTTTAGAGGCAATTTCATATAATAAAACACATATTCAGAATTTAGATGAAGTAGATCAAAGTTGTGCAGAAATCCCATCTTATTTCGGGCCAATGGGAATTGTAGAAGATGGCAAAGGGTATTTTAAAAATACAGCAGATATTATTGCTGAACTTTCAGAAGAAAACATAGAAAGTATTTTGAAAAATCCTGCCGTAAATATTGAAAGCTACGCCATGGCTTTGGAGAATTTAACCCAAGATTCAAAAGATATTTACGATTATATTGCTGCAATAAAAACCCTGAACGAACTCCCAATTAGAACACAAATGCAGCAATACGCAAAGGATTCTGAATTGTATTCCATCTTAATTTTATTAAAGCGAAAATCCTTTATGGAAAAGCTGGGCTATAAAACGATAAATATCGATTTAAAGAAAGTATTTGGCAATAACCTCAAAATTTTATCAGCTAAGAAAGTTATGATAAATGTAAATGAGATTTACAATGAAAATGGAAATCATTATAAAGCACTTTGCCCAGATTATACTCAAGCACTTTGGGTAAATTCTCCAAATTACAATTCAAGAAATGGAATTCCTATTACAGATGTAACAATTCATGTTACTCAGGGAAGTTATGCTGGAGCTATTTCTTGGTTTCAAAATACGACTTCCTTTGTTTCTGCACATTATGTAATTAGAAGTTCGGATGGACAAATTACGCAAATGGTATGCGAAAGTGATAGAGGTTGGCATGTAGGAAGTGAGAATGATTACACCATTGGTATTGAACATGAAGGATTTGTAAATGACCCTAGTTGGTTTACTGATTCTATGTATGAAAGTTCGGCTGATTTAGTGAAAGACATCACAAATTCTGGATATGGTATCTCTCCTCTTTCCGCCTATAAAGGAACATTTCAGGGAGTGGTAAATTCTTGTTACCATATTAAAGGACATATACATTTTCCAAATCAAACCCATACTGATCCTGGTATTTTCTGGGATTGGGATAAATATTATCATTTGATAAATGATGTAATGGCTTTTGTAATAGATACCAATTGTAATGGAAATTTTACCGATAGCGGTGGTGTAATTGGCACTTATAGTAGTTTTCAATCTTATATGACGGTTATCTCACCAACTAATGCCGATAGTGTAGTTTTAACTTTTAGTAGTTTTGATTTAGAGTTGGGATTTGATACCATGCGTATTTATGATGGAACCGATACAAGCGGCATGTTAATTGGAAGTTATTCCGGAACAACTTCTCCTGGAACAGTGGTTGGAACCTCTGGGAGTTTAGCAATTGTATTTTATTCGGATTGTCTTTATAATAATGATGGATGGGAAGCTAATTGGAATTGCTTTTATTCTACAAATCCTATTTTAGGATGTACCGATAGTGTAGCTTGTAATTTTAACACAAACGCAACTACTGATGACGGAAGTTGTGCATACGCTAGTACAAGCAATTCATTTGCTAATAGCTGTAACACATACCTTTGGAATGGGAATACTTATAATATCAGTGGTACTTATTACTTTACTACAAACAATTCGGTGGGTTGTGATAGCATAGCTTCTTTAAATCTTACAATTAATTATAGTAATAGTTCAACAACAACCGACACATCTTGTTCTTCTTACCTTTGGAATGGAGTAACTTATACCCAAAGCGGAACTTACGATAGTACTTTCTCCAATCAGCTTGGATGTGATAGTGTAGCAAGTTTGAATTTAACTATTACAGGTTTACCAACGGCTTCAATAACGCAAATTGGAAATGATTTGGAAGTTACTATGGCAGATTCTTACTTTTGGAATACTAGCGAAACAACACAAAACATTACTCCAAATTCAAACGGAATATATTGGTGTATTATTACTGATGCAAACGGATGTATAAGTGATACTGCATTCTTTACCGTCTCATTCCCTACATACATAGATGAAGCAAATATCTCTGAAAAAACTCTTTTAAAAATTACTGATGTATTAGGAAGGAAAACAAAAGAAAAAAAGAACACTACGCTTTTTTATATTTACAAAGATGGAGCTGTAATAAGGAAATTGATAATTGAGTAAAGCCGACTATAATAATTAATCCACTTTATAATCCCATAATTTTAATTTAAATTCGGCTCTTTCTGCTTTAAAGAATGGAACATTCCAAAATCCTTTGTAATAAATATCGGTAGGAATGTGTTTCCCATTAAAATAATCCATATTTACTATTACTTGCATATCCAAATCAATGAGCCAATGTCGATAAGAAAAAATGTATTTTCTATAAATTACATTAAAATTTTCTTTGTCGAAATAAGAAACTATTTTTCGAATTAGCGCTTCCCCCAAATCCTTTTTGCTTAAATCTTCTTTTGCTTCTACCGAAAAAGTATAACAATCCCTTCCCTTATAATTTATAGTGTCAATTTTATAGTTGTAATACTGCTGCATACTTATATCAAAAACTGCCAATTTTACCGACATACCGCCTTTTTTCTGCTCTGTATCATCATCCCCAATAGAAAATCCAACCGTTTTTGCATCTCGCATATTCTGGCTTTCTCCCTCATTTTCATTTTTTCCATCTGACATTTTCAAAGAAACGCCTATGGTGTCAATTGGAAAAAACACTTCATCAAATGCCTCTGGCGTATAATATCTGTATTTGTTTTTTAATTTGCTAATTTGTGCATATACAGAAGATGTGCTATCAGTATTTTTTCTCAAAATTCGAACTGCCTTTCTAGAAAAAATCTTCCCCTTATCAAAAATAGAATCATCTACAACCCAAGCATTTCTTCCATCAGAAAAATGAGTTCCCCACTTTTTAAGAACATCAATTGTTTCTTCTTTTTTATTGAATATATTAAGCTCACTTTCATATTTATGTGCGTAATATCTAAGGTGTTTAAAAGCCATATAAAAAGTGGTGTCCGATTTTACATAATGAATAAACTCATCCACATCAAAACCATCTTTTACGCCAGTTACCGTTACGCTATCAAGTAAAACTGATTTTACGATTTGTTCTTGCGAAAAAGCAAATTGAGAAAGAAAAAGAAATAAGAATAATATTTTTTTCATAAAAGCAAAGATAAAAAAAGCAAGGCAGCAAAAGCTGCCTTGCTAACAATTACACATAAGCCGGATTCTGTTCCTAAAAAGGTGCTATCATTTATCTAAGATTAAAGTTGCCTTTAACCTCTAACTGCCTACCCCTCAAGATTGGGCGAGCAACCCAAAAATCCTGATATACATGGCATTGCACCACATAGAGTTTACCTGATTTCACTACAGCCGAACTGTACTTGCTTTCTGTTGCACTGGTCCTCACCCAAAAAAGGATGGACGGATGTTATCCGCTATGCTGCTCTGTGGTGTCCGGACTTTCCTCTTCTAAAAAAAGAAGCGATAGCATCAGTAATTGCAAAGCAAAAGTAATTATTCCTATTTAATTTTTAATTTTACCGACATGAAAAAAATTATTTCTACACCTAATGCTCCAAAAGCAATCGGACCTTATAGCCAAGCAGTGTTGGCTGGTAATACGCTTTATTGTTCTGGGCAGATTGCAATCAACCCAAAGAATGGGATACTAAACAATGCTAATATTATTACTGAAACCAATCAGGTGCTACAAAATTTGGAGGCAGTATTATCTGAAGCCGAAATGAACTTTAACAATGTAGTAAAGTGCAGTATTTTTTTAAAAGACATGAAACAATATTCTGATGTAAATAAGGTTTATGCACAGTATTTTGATAAAAATCCTCCTGCCAGAGAAACCGTTGAGGTCAGTAAATTACCAAAAAATGTAAATGTTGAAATCTCACTAATAGCTGTAAAATAATAAATATCTTTGCACCCTCAAAAAAATAAAATATGAAAGCAGTAGTAAGTATAATTATGGGAAGCACATCTGATATGCCAGTTATGAAAAAGGCAGCAGAATTTTTAAACGAAATGGAAATTCCATTTGAAATTAATGCATTATCAGCACACAGAGTACCTCAATTAGTGGAAGAATTTGCAAGTAATGCAAGAAAAAATGGAATTAAAGTAATTATAGCTGGAGCAGGAGGAGCAGCACATTTACCTGGAGTAGTTGCAGCTTTTACAACAGTTCCTGTAATTGGAGTTCCTTGCCGATCCTCTATTTCAATTGACGGATGGGATTCTATCCTATCTATTTTACAAATGCCCCCTGGAATTCCTGTAGCAACTGTTGGGTTAGATGCCTCATTAAATGCAGGAATATTGGCTGCTCAAATTTTAGCAACCGATAATGAAGAAATTCATAGTAAGGTAAACACTTACAAAGAAAACTTAAAGTTGAAAATTGTAAAAGCCAATAAAGATTTGGCAAGCCATGAGTACTCTTTCAGAGTTCAATAAATTTAATATCTTAGGGCCTCAAATGAGGTCCTTTTTATTTTCCATATTATTTGCATTTTTTGCAATAACTTCTTTTGCACAAAATACTGATGCAAAAAGCAATTCACTAGGTAGTTGCGGACTTACACAAACAAATGTATGGAGCAATTTTTCCAATCAAGCAGGACTAGCAGAAATTACTCAATTTGCAGTTGGAGTTGGTACAAAAAACTCATTTGGAATCAAAGAACTTAGCACACATGCTGCCGTTTTTGCACTTCCAGTTAGTGGTGGCGTTTTTGGATTGAATATTGCTTATACTGGTTTTGACTTGTATAATGAAACTAAAATTGGGTTAGCTTTTGGGAAAAAACTAAGTGAGAGTTTTAATGTTGGTGTTCAAGTAGATTATCTGGGGATTTATGCAGATGGGAGTACTAATAATAAGAACAACTTTACTTTTGAGATTGGCGCTCAAAAAAAATTAATGCGAGACTTAACTTTAGGTGCTCATATTTTTAATCCTATTTCAGTAAAGTTAAATGAGGATGAAGTTATTCCTAGCATTTTTAAATTAGGATTAGGATATAATGCCAATAGAAAAGTGAGTATTTTCACTGAGACTGAATTAGAAAATGGGGAGAATGGAATGTTAAAAGTTGGATTAGAATACAAAATAATTGAGCAATTACAATTGCGAACAGGATTTAGCACCAATCCTTCAAAAAACTCTTTTGGAATTGGCTACACACTTGATAATATTCAATTTGATATTGTAGTAAACCGCCATCAACTTTTAGGGTATTCACCTCAGTTTTCGGTAAGTAGTACTTTTTAGATGAAACGGCTTTTAATACTTTACTCATTAGTCAGTTTTTCACTATTAAGTTTTGGGCAAGAGAGCAACCAACTTTTAGAAGAAATTGTAGAGCAGATTGCAGAGGATAGTGATGAAGAATTAGATTATGCCGAACTTTATGAAGCACTGTATTATTTTTCAGAAAACCCTATCAACTTAAACAAAACTACTAAAGAAGAGTTAAGAGAATTGTATTTTTTGAATGCCTATCAAATTGATAAGTTGTTAGCCCATATTGTTAAAAATGGGAAACTCCTCTCCCACTTAGAATTACAAACAGTTGCTGGCTTTGATGTACAAACAATTCAGAATTTATTGCCTTTTATTAGTATTAACCCAAGGGTAACAAGTAAACAGATTTTAGCAAACATCAAGCAATATATAATTGTACGAGATCAGTTTTATTTACAAGAGCAAAAAGGATATATTCCTGATGAAGATGGAGATATTCATTACCTTGGAAATGCACATAGAACTTACTTTAAATACCGACTAAAAAACAATTATTTACAAGCAGGAATAACTGCTGAAAAAGATGCAGGAGAAAATTTTTTAGGACCCAATCAACCTTATGGATTTGATTTCTATTCAGCACACTTGCAAGCTAGAAATATTGGAAAAATCAAAAATGTAATTATTGGTGATTATCAAATGAATTTCGGACAAGGAGTTGTTATGCAATCAGGGATGAGTTTTGGAAAATCATCAGAAGTAATAAACATACAAAAAAGTGGGAATTTGATAAAAGCACATACGGCAGCAGCCGAAAATCTATTTTTTAGAGGTGTAGCAATTCAAATAGAACCCATGAAAAATGTAGATATTATTACCTTTATTTCTTCTCATAAAGTAGATGCAAATATTACTGACACACTAGATAATGAGGAGTTAATATTTTCTTCTATTCAAGGGAGTGGGATGCACAGAACGGAAAGTGAACTTTTAGATAAAAATGTGATTTTACAAAATCATTTTGGAATACACACAAACTATAATTATCAAAACCTGAACCTAGGACTTTCTTACTACAACACAAAGGTAGAAGGCATTTTCGATAAAAACATTGCCTCTTACAATCAGTTTGATTTTAATGGAAATACGAATCAAAACTTTGGGGTGGACTATCAATATCTTTATAGAAACATGAACTTTTTTGGGGAGATAGGGAAAAGTGAGAATGGAGGAACTGCTCATGTAAATGGAGTAATGATGGGATTGGACAAAACAATTTCAGCATCTATACTTTATAGGGATTATGCAAAAGATTATCAAAGTGAATACGCCAATGCTTTTGGAGAAAGAAGTACACAAAATGAAAAAGGGCTTTATTTTGGACTGGAATTTATTCCAAATCATAAATTTAAAATGAAAGGCTATGCTGATAATTATGAATTTCCATGGTTAAGATTTGGAGTAGATGCTCCCTCAAAAGGAAATGATTACCTACTACAGGCAGATTACAAAATAAATAGAGGAACAAAAATGTATGTACGTTACAAATCAGAAACTAAAGAGGACCAACTTTCAGAAAAAAGCACAATTGCAGGTAAAAGAAAAGATAATTTCAGATTTCATATCAATTATAAAGATGGAGATAATTGGAGTTTTGCAAACAGATTTGAAACTTCATATATTTCATTTGACAATGAAGAAACAAATGGCTACATGCTTTATCAAGATGTAAAATACAAACCCCTTTTTGGGAAATTTACCTTTACAAGTCGATATGTTTTATTTAACGCTCCTGAATATGACAACAGAATTTATGCTTATGAGAATGATGTTCTTTACGGCTATTCAATCCCAGCATATTACGGAATTGGAAATAAATTTTACTTAGTAGCCAAGTATAATCCGATAAGAAATGTTGATATTTGGCTCAGGATTGCACATACATCTTATACGGACAGAGCAGTAGTTAAAAGTGGTTGGGATGAAATTAATGGAAATAAAATGACAGAAGTTAAACTACAAATGAGATATAAATTCTGATGAAATTAAATGAAATACTGGGAGTAAAACACCCAATAATAATGGCTCCAATGTTTTTGGTAACCAATACCAAAATGATGATAGAAGCAATGAACTCAGGGATAGCAGCTTGTATTCCTGCTTTAAATTACCGTACGGACAAACAGTTTAGGGAAGCAATACAAGAAATTAGAAGCAACACAACAAGTAAAGGATTAGGCATCAATTTGATTGTCAATAAATCCAACATAAAAATGAAACAACAACTAAAAACTTGTGTTGAGCTTGGGGTTGACTTTATTATCACCTCATTAGGTAGCCCAAAGGAGGTAATTGAACAATGCAAACCAAAAGGAATTAAAGTTTTTTGTGATGTAGTGGAAGAAAAATACGCCAAGAAAGTAGAAGAATTAGGGGCTGATGCCGTAATAGCAGTAAATAAAAATGCTGGAGGGCATGCAGGGAATTTAGCTCCTGAAGAAATTATTCCACTATTAAATAAACACTGTAATATTCCTGTTATATCAGCAGGAGGAATAGGTACAAAAGATGGCATTGACTCAATTATGAATTTAGGAGCAGCAGGACTTTCCATTGGCTCACCTTTTATTGCCTGTGAAGAAGCACACATCTCGAAAGAATACAAACAAGCCTGTGTAGATTATGGAAAAGAGGACATTGTTTTTACTACCAAAATTTCAGGAACACCTTGCACGGTAATCAACACTCCTTATGTGCAAAAAACAGGAACTACTCAAAATTGGTTAGAAAAACTAATGAGTAAGAATAAAAAGATAAAAAAATGGGTGAAAATGATCACCTATTTCAAAGGCATGAAATCAGTAGAAAATGCTGCTTTTAGTAGTACTTATAAAACCGTTTGGTGTGCAGGACCATCTATTGAACACACAAAAGAAATCTTACCCATTAAAGAAATTGTGAAACGATTAACTACTTAAGGGCTTTTACTTTTGTTGAGGGTTTTTTATTTTATAATTTTTATAATAGCAGTCTTCCCGAGTTCAAGTTGCGTGATAATAGGATACTTTGTTTTACTATCAACTAGTTCTATTCGACTTGTATTTGGAGGAGATGTTCCTAAATTAGTTGCTTTTATCTCAATAATATTTTCTCCTTTTTGTAATCTGAACTGTATTTCTTTTCGCTTGTTTTTAGTTTCAAAATCATAAAGGATTATTTTGTTGT
>JACNLP010000006.1 GCA_014381465.1 Flavobacteriales bacterium
TCCCTTCAAAATCTTGTTTTAAAAAGTCCTTTAAAGTAATTGCTTCATTCAGTTTTGGCTGGTGGAATTTTAAGGATTGTTTCATTGCAGAAAGTAAAATTCTATTGCATCTTTCTGTTTTAATTACTTTCCGTTCAGAATGCTCACAAATAATAGGGGTAATCTCATCAATACCAATTTCAGTCGCTTTTTCTAAAAACCACTCCAACCTTTCGATATTCTTAGTTGGGGCAATAGCAAGGTGCAAATGGTAGTTGTGTTGTTTTGGTTTTTGCTCCCTACTTACAATTTGCAAGCGGCATTTTCTAGCATCAGAGCTGGTAATTTCAGCGGTGTAAAAACCTCCTTTCCCATCTGTAAAATTTAGAATATCTCCTTCTTTTTTGCGCAATACCTTAGTAGCGTGCTTGCTTTCTTCTTTGGAGAGAATAATTTCGCTTTTTGGTTTTTCTGTAAAGAATAGTTGCATGGGGTAAAGATATAAAATAGTTGTTAGTTGCTAGTTTCTTACTTTAGAAAAGAAAGAAATAAAAAAGCCGAGCATTTGCTCGGCTTTATATTTGTTTGCGAGCAACTAAAAACTAGTTACTAGTAACTTTACTTTTTGGTGCTGCATCTAAAATTTCAGCATTTGCATTATCAGCAAACTGTGCAAAGTTTTTGTTGAATGCATCTGCCAATTCATTGGCTTTATCATCATAAGCATTTTTGTTTTCCCAAGTATTTCTAGGGCTTAAAATCTCTGATGGCACATTAGGGCAAGTGTTTGGCATTTGCAAACCAAACACCACATGCTTTGTATAGTCAACCTTTTCCAACTCTCCATTTAGGATTGCCGTAATCATGGCTCTAGTGTATTTTAGTGAAATTCTTTCTCCTGTTCCGTACTCGCCACCTGACCAACCAGTGTTGATAAGCCAAACATTTACTTTGTGCTCCCTCATTTTCTCGCCTAACATTTCAGCATATTTTGTTGGGTGCAATGGCATAAATGGTGCACCAAAACAAGCCGAGAAAGTGGTTTGTGGCTCGGTAACACCTGCTTCTGTTCCAGCAACTTTTGCTGTATAGCCAGAGATGAAATGATACATGGCTTGCCCAGCAGTTAATTTGGATACAGGAGGCAATACCCCAAATGCATCAGCCGTAAGGAAGAAAATATTTTTTGGATTTCTCCCTAGTGATGGTTTTGCAATATTGTCAATATGATCAATAGGGTAACTTACTCTGGTGTTTTGAGTGATAGTCGTGTCCTCATAATTCACCTCATTTGTTCCTTCAAAAAAGGAGATATTTTCTAATAATGCGCCTGGCTTAACAGCCGCAAAAATATCGGGTTCTTTTTCAGCAGAAAGATCAATACACTTTGCATAACAACCGCCTTCAAAGTTAAAGACTGTATCGCCACTCCAACCGTGCTCATCATCTCCAATTAAATTTCTGTTTGGGTCAGCCGAAAGGGTCGTTTTTCCTGTTCCTGAAAGACCAAAGAAAACGGCAGTATCACCTTCTTTCCCAGTATTTGCACTGCAATGCATGGCCAATACATTCTTCTGATGAGGTAGGATAAAGTTTAAAGCAGAGAAAATCCCTTTTTTGATTTCACCAGTATATCCAGTACCTCCTATAAGAATAATCTTTTTTGTAAAGTTTAATATAGCAAAGTTATGCTGACGAGTTCCATCAACTTCTGCATCCGCCATAAATCCTGGAGCATTAAGGATAGTCCATTCTGCATCAAAATTTTCAATCTCACTATCAGTAGGGCGCAAGAACATATTGTAAGCAAACATATTGCTCCAAGCATATTCATTCACTACTCTAATATTCATTCTATATTTTGGGTCAGCACATGCATAAGAATCTCTAACATAGAGTTCTTTTCCGCTTAAATAATCCAATACTTTTTGGTGTAATGCATCAAATTTGTTTTCATCAAAGGATAAATTAACATCTCCCCACCAAACTGATTCTTCTGTGATAGCATCACGAACAATAAACCTATCCATTGGTGATCTCCCTGTAAATTCACCAGTATTAATGTTTATCGCCCCAGATGAAGTAACTGTTGCTTGCCCTTTGTCTACGGCAATTTTTGATAATTCTTCTGGTGATAAATTCCAGTGAGCCGTAGCATCTGTAATTCCTAAATCAGAGATGGTAGCACCTTGTGCTCGCTTGCCTGTTTCGGTCATAATGTTTTTTTTGGTTTTAAGGTCGCAAAAATAAGTATAAAAATCTATTAGACTATGAGATTAATCATTCTTTTTGATTGTAAAAAAAAGATTAGCCCAAGATGAGATTAAAAGCAATCCGCCAATTGGAGTTATTGGACCTAAAAATCCGAGCCAAATCCCCAATGTTTCTTGTATGCTTAAAAAGTAAATTGAGAATGAAAAGCAAAATATTCCTGCGATCATTAAGTTTAAACTTCTTTTTAGTTTATAGTTGAATTTTTCGCTATTTAATACTAAAATTAAAAGGGCTATCCCATGAAACATCTGATATCTAATCCCTGTTTGGAAAGAGATTAGTTTTTCTGAACTTAAGCTATCTTTAAGCGCATGAGCACCCATTGCTCCTAAAATCACGGCAGTAAGTGAAAAAAATATTGCGAATTTTAAATATTTATCTGTGGTCATTTTTTAGTATTTATTGCTGCAAAAATAATACTTTAGCCACTGAAATTTACAAAGCAAATGAAAAAGATATTAGTAATAGGAGCAGGAAGGTCGGCAGTTACATTAATAAAGTATTTGTTGGATAATTCAGTAGAAAATAATTGGCTAGTAAAAGTGGCTGATTATTCTGTGGGGTTAGCTGAAGATGCTGTTAGAAATCATGAAAATGGAAAAGCAATTTTCTTTAATGTTACTGATGATAAACAAAGAGTTTTTGAGATTTCAGAATCTGATATTGTGATATCTATGTTGCCAGCATCATTGCACATTACAGTTGCTAAGGATTGTGTTCGTTTAAAGAAAAACTTAGTTACAGCTTCTTATGTGTCGGATGAAATTGCTGAACTTGATGAAAAAGCAAAAGAAGCAGGGGTTCTACTTTTAAATGAAATAGGATTGGATCCAGGAATTGATCATATGTCAGCTATGCAAGTTATTGATGGTATTAAAGAAAATGGGGGTACACTCACTTCTTTTAAATCTTTTTGTGGTGGCTTGGTTCATCCAGATTATGATAACAATCCTTGGAATTATAAATTTACTTGGAACCCTAGAAATGTAGTTTTGGCAGGACAAGGAACGGCTCAATATATTAAGCAAGGAAAATACAAATACATTCCATATCATAAACTATTTGAGCGTACAGAAAACATGGAAGTGCTAGATGCTGGAGAATTTGAAGGTTATGCAAATAGAGATTCTTTAGGGTATAGAAAGGCGTATGGTTTAGAAAATATTCCTACTCTTTTTAGAGGAACTCTTAGAAGAAAAGGGTATTGTAAATCATGGAATATGTTTGTACAATTGGGTATGACGGATGATACTTATATTGTAGAAAAATCTGAAAGTGTGACTTATAGAGAATTTACGAATTTGTTTTTCCCATATAATAATGAGTTGACTGTTGAGCAAAAGTTTTGTGAGTATTTAAATATTTCTATTGATTCTGAAGAGTTTAAAAAAGCAGAATGGCTTGGGGTTTTTGAGAAT
The DNA here is from genome assembly GCA_014381465.1 of Flavobacteriales bacterium. Classification (GTDB taxonomy): domain Bacteria; phylum Bacteroidota; class Bacteroidia; order Flavobacteriales; family BACL11; genus DUAL01. The sequence continues at coordinate 3,672 of JACNLP010000006.1, forward strand.
ATAAAAGTAGATTTGAAAGATGCAACTCCAGCAAAAATTCTACAAAAAATCTGTGAAGAAAAATGGACTTTAGATTCTGAAGATAAGGATATGGTTGTTATGCAGCATCAGTTTGAGTATTCTCAAAATGGGGAGAGTAAAAAATTAAATTCTTCTCTTGTAGTATTTGGTGATGACCCTAGGTATACTTCAATGGCAAAAACGGTAGGATTACCTGTTGCTATTGCGACTAAATTAATTTTAAGTGGTGCTATAAAATCAATAGGAGTTAAAATTCCAACTACTAAAGATATTTATGTTCCTGTTTTAAAAGAATTAGAGCAAAATGGGATTAATTTTGTGGAAGAGTATTGTATGTAAGCATTTACAAATTGTAATTAACATCACATCTTTGTTATGGAAAAAAATAAGTGCTCTCATGATAGAATTATTGGACTAAGAAAAATTTGATTTTGACGGAAATAAATGTCGAATCACAAGAGTAAATGAGGTTCTGCGCTATATTTTACAGATTGACAGTAAGTTAACTAAAAATAAAAGAGGACAACTCTCGCAATATTTGGAGTTGTCCTCTTTGGTGGACCTCTCGGTCCTAAGTTCGAACTTTTTCAATAAATCATTACAATGATTAGCAATTTTTTAAAATACATTCCGTTTACTAGACCATGAAAAAAATATTTATTATTATTCTCTTACTTAGTATACTAACAAATAGCTATGCACAAAACAAATACACTATAAGTGGATATATTACTGATAAGAATAACGGAGAGAGTATAGTAGGTGTAAATATTTATTGTTCAGAGCTGAGTCTTGGCGTTACATCAAATACTTATGGCTTTTATAGTTTAACGCTTCCAG
>JACNLP010000052.1 GCA_014381465.1 Flavobacteriales bacterium
AGTCCCCGAGAAAAACTAAATAAATATTGTGTTGCATTTATCAGTTGAACACAGCATTCCTCAATTTCGAAAAAAAGATTTCAGCATAAGTACTGCAAAATTATTTAAGAGATTAAAAAAAAAGTTCTGCACCCTCTATTTGTAGTTCTCTTATTTTCAATGTTTTACAATACTTTAAAAGTCTTTTGACTTTACATGCAAGTCCATTTGTGGGAATGGAATTGTAATTTTATGTTCGTTAAACTTTCTGTAAATAATTTTTCTAATATCACTTTTTACCTTTTCAATAGTGAAAATATTTTTACTGTAAAAAAACAGTTGAAAATCCATGGATGAATTACCGAAATCTACAAAACGAACTTCTTTAAATTCACATTCTGAAGCCTCTAAATGTTCTATAGCACTTTCTGCAAGTGTTTGAATAACCAAATCCACATCACTTCCATAAGCAACACCTACATCAATACTAAATAGTGTTTTTTGTGTTTGATGACTCCAGTTTATTACCTTATTAGTAGTGATTAATGAATTAGGGATAATTACCACTATTTGTCTCACATTCATACCTTTTGATGTTCGTAAACCTATTTCCTGAATAATTACCCTGTCTCCATCAATTTCTAAAATATCACCCACTTTTACTGAATGTTCAAAAAGTAAGATAATACCTGATAACATATCATTAAAAGTTTGTTGAAGACCAAGTCCAATACCTACAAGTAGTGCAGCAGAACCCGCTAGCAGAATGGTTACTTTTATTCCTAATGCTTGTAACATAAGGCTAATTGCGATTATCCATATCACATATTTTATAATTTGAAATACTGCAAAAGCACTTCCTTCATCAAGTTTATGAAGTTTCTTTTTGTTAAATAATGCTTTATTAATTATCCATAAAACTAGTTTTGTAATAATAATAATTAAAATCACACTAGATAAATCAAAAATAGAGAGTGAATTATCGTTGAAACTAAATAATTCAAAATTAAAAAAATCTGTTATTGTTTCCATTGCTTATTCTATTAGTTTAATTTACATATTCCTCCTATACTGCCCTCCAACTTCAAATAGTGCATTAGTTATTAATTACAAATTTTCTAAAATTCTCTTTATCAATTACTAGAGATTTAGCATTATATTCTTTTGTAAAAGTTTTAGGTAATTTCATTTTATTTGCAGCATTCCATTTAAACTCATAGGCAGTAATTACATTTTCTTTTTCCTCTACATAGTCAATTTCTTGCTGTTGTTTTGTTCTCCAAAAATACATTTTCGCAAAAGTATTTTTATATAAATTTTGTTTTATTCTTTCAGATATTAAAAAATTCTCCCATAAAGAGCCTTTATCTATTCTTAAGGATAAAGGATTAAAATTTCCAATAATAGCATTCCTAACTCCATTATCATGAAAATAAATTTTTCTTCCTTTTTTTATTTCATTTCGTATATTTCTACTAAAACTATTGAGTCTGAAAATAACATAACTTTTCTCTAATATTTCAATGTATTTCTGTACCGTATTTTTGTTTATTCCAACTATTTGTGCTAATTCATTGTAATTCAACTCATTTCCTAATTGTAAAGCGACTGCTTGTAATAGTTTTTCAAGTACTTCTGGTTTTTTTATATCTGAGAAAGCCAAAATATCTCTATATAAATAACTATTCACAAGGTTTTTAAGTATTTCCTTTTCTTCTCCAGGATTATTTAAGATGTCAGGATAAAAACCATATAATAATCGATTTTCAATTTGTTGAGTTGCTTTTACAAAGCCAATACTTTTCTCATATTCTTCCCATGAAATAGGAAATAATTCATATTCCCACTTTCTACCAGTTAATGGCTCGTTCAATTCATTTCCTAAATCAAAAGAAGAAGAACCACTTACAATTAATTGAACATCTTTAAATTGATCAGTTATTATCTTTAATGTTAATCCAATACCATTAATTCTTTGTGCTTCATCCAGAAATATTGTTTTATTATTTCCAATAATTAACCTTATTTCTTCCGTATTTGGGTTGGTTAATAAGTTCCTTATAGAAGAATCATCTGCATCTAAAAATAAATAATCTTTATTTTGTAATATTGTTTGGATTAGTGTGGTTTTCCCCACTTGTCTTGCTCCAACAATCACAATAGCCTTTCCAGTACCTATTCTTTTTTGTATAACTTTTTCTAGTGTTCTGGTATACATTACTTTAATTTTAAGCAAATGTACTGAAAGTTATTATAATAACCAAAAAGCATAACCAAAAGTTATTGTAATAACCAAAAAGCATAACTAAAAGTTATTATAATTGTGCATTCTTCCTTTTTTTCTATTAGAGGGGGAATTCTCTTTCTGTAGACTGTGGTATAATAACTAAAAACTAGTAACTAATAACTAAAAACTAGTAACTAATAACTAAAAACTAGTAACTAATAACTAACCTACATATTCCTCCTATACTGCCCTCCAACTTCAAACAGTGCATTGGTTATTTCTCCTAAGGAACATACTTTTGCAGCATTCATTAACAATCCGAATATATTTTCGTTTTGTATAGCAGCCTCTTGTACTTTCTTTAATTTTTCTGCTGATGTACCTTCATTACCTTTGTGTAATTCATCCAACATTGTAATTTGGTATTTCTTCTCTTCTTCTGTTGCTCGGATAACTTCTTCAGGAATAACAGTAGGAGATCCTTTTTTATTTAGGAATGTATTTACTCCAATAATTGGGTATTCCCCAGTATGTTTTAGGGTTTCGTAATGCAGACTTTCTTCTTGTATCTTACTTCTTTGATACATAGTTTCCATAGCGCCAATTAAAGCTTCTTTATTTTCTTCAGAAACTACCACTGCATCCAAAGTGTTTTGTGCATTTGTGATTGTTGCAAAGGCAACAAGTAATAGGGTGATTATTTTTGTTTTCATAATATTAATTAAATTAGTAAAGATACACGGGTAACTCCCCGGAATGTATTATTGTAAAATTGAAATTGTAAATATTAGGATTCACAATTTAAGCAAAAATTTAATTATGAAATGGGCGGAGCTCTTGATGGTAAATTAGTTTTTCCATCTTGATTAACATCAAAAATGAAAAAATAAGATGTGTTTTTATTTTTTGTCACAAAGAATCCTAATGTGATATTAGGAGATATTGTAAAGTTTGTTTTAGCTTTTGGAATCTTGTTATTTGTGATGAGAAATTTAGTTTGCTCTTTCTCTATATCAAAATGAGGGATTTTTTCTAGTAAATGAGTTAATGAATGTAAAAAATCCCAATCAGAATGATGGTGAGATGAATTGTGTGTATGTTCTTTATGATGATTAGTAGAAAGATGAGCTACTACTAAGATTAAGGATATACTTAGTAAGGATAAAAGTATAATATTTCTGATTATTTTCACAAGACAAAGATATTAAAAATAATCATTCTTGCAAATCCATAATAATAGCCCGAAAATTAATGTGCTAGTGTGTTATATTATTTTTGCCATACTATATTCATCAATAAATTCATTATCAATAAACATTGAATTCTTTATATTACCTTCAATAGAATAACCCATTTTTTTGTAGAGATTAACTGCAATTTTATTATGGCTCATTACTGTTAGTTCAAAGCGGGTAATTCCACTCTGTATAGCTTGCTTTTCTAAAGTTTGCATTAATTTCTTCCCATATCCTTTCCCTGTATATTCTTGAAGAATAGCAATTGCAATATACATGCAATGTTTTTTTCTTATTATTTTGTAAGGATTCCCCCATACATAGCCAGCTAAAACACCTTTATTCTCTACAACATAGTTTAAGACTCCATTGCTAATTCCCTTTCGGATATCTTCCTTTAATTGATTAACAGTAGTTTTTCGTTCCCCTTTTTCTCTGGATAAGAAAGAAGTTTCTGCATCTAATGTATTTAGCACCTTTAAAAATTGTTTTGCATCCTCTATTTGTAATTCTCTTATTTTCATGTTTTTTACAATAATTAAAAATCTTTTGATTTTACATGTAAGTCCATTTGTGGAAAAGGAATAATAATTTTATGTTCGTTAAATTTTCTGTAAATAATTTTTCTTATATCACTTTTTACTTTTTCAATAGAAAAAATATTTTTACTATAAAAGTACAATTGAAAATCCATTGATGAATTACCAAAATTTACAAAGCGAACTTCTTTAAATTCACATTCTGAAGCCTCTAAATGTTCTATAGCACTTTCTTCAAGTGTTTTAATAACTAAGTCCACATCACTCGAATAAGCTACACCAATATTAATACTGAATAGTGTTTTTTGTGTTTGATGACTCC